>JAOAQY010000013.1 GCA_025210965.1 Tissierellales bacterium | reverse complement strand
CTTTAAAGTTGATATATCTGATATGGAGTTAGAACTTGCAACAAAGCTTTCTAAATTACTCAAATTAGAAAGTGGCGAAAAATCTTTGATACTGCTTGATCCTATAATTAAATGCTCAAGGTTTTCAAGATGTTCTATTCCTTCTAGAGAAGATATTTCATAGCATTCGAGCCACTCAATAGTAGCTAATTGTTCTTTAGTGATATCGCCCTCTGAAGCGTTTAGCTCTTCTCGAATAACACTTTCAAGAGCAGGGTCTTTAAAAGATACTTTATTTGAGCAAGCAGATAGCGTGGTACAAAGCAGAAGTGAAAATAAAATGAATTTTAGTGATTTTTATTTAAACATATGATGCCTCCTCGATGTTGATACATAAAACTATATCAATTCATTTTTTAAATAAATAATTTTGCCTTCAATATCAATATGATCTATCAATTTTTTATTATCTAATGACTCATAGTGTATTATGTCAAAAAAATACGGTATTGGATATTCTTCGTTTAAAGCATCGCTTACTCTTCTTATAATTCGTCGAGTTATGTTAACACCTTTTATTGCGATGTCTATATCTGATCCCTTCTTGTAATTTCCAATTGCCCTGCTACCAAAAATAATAGCTTCCTCAATTTCGCTAAATTTACTCATGACTTCTAATATACTTTTAATATCTCTATCTAATAATCCGTACATATTATAATTCCTTTAAAAGTTTATTGTATAATTTTTCTAGCTCAGGGAAATAAACTCCGACAATATCTTTTACCATCTTTTCTGCCAATTTATTGTCATAAGTATGAACAGTCATATTTCTATCGGCAAGCGCATCCATCCAAATATACCCATCATCAATTAAATTGATTTGATGTGCCATCTTTATAGTTTCTCTAGGACTTTTGACTAAAAACTCTTGAGCTTCAAGGTAATCTTTCATAACTTTCCAAGATAATTCAAATGCAATTTCAAAAAACTGTATGATTCCAGCTTGTTCCAGTTCTGTTTTTATCGGTTGATGTGAATATTGATCTAATAATTTGTATGCTTTTTCGAAATTTTGAAATCGTTGTCTCCATCTCGTTTCTTTAAATTCGTCCATAAAATCACTCCTATAGTTATTTACTTAATTATACTAGTTATATCAATTTTTGTGTACTATATCTTTTGAATAATATGCTTTAAATATTTTACAATACTCTCATTAGACTCATAGACCCAAAGTTTATTCTTAAATTTTTTATCGCCACTTACAATGATTGTAAAATCAGCACTATCTTCATTATAGAATGTAATTTTATACAAATAGCCCATGCGAGGAAATTCAATACTGCTTTTTTTGAATTTCATGCTGTTGATTTTGTGTATAAATTCATCTGCTTTCTCTAAATCATCTATTGTAACAATATCTCCAGTAGTACCATTTTGAATATCTATATGGCTGTATTTTCTAGAAATTTTAAAATTAGAATTCATGGACGCATACAACAATATTGTTAAAATAACTGCTAAAACCGGTATAATAATTTTTCTATTTTTCATAGTTTCTCCTCTCAATAGCTTGCAGATAGATTCGCAAAACATTCACCTATAATTTAATATAAATTGTAATCAGTTCGAGTAAATTTTCTTTATTTTTGTAGTATATCTCCACAAAATCATATCAATACAAAAATGAAGAATCAATACTGTTTACGCGAACGGTAACTATATGACCGCGAAAAGTATTTGGGAGGTAGTAACTAAATAAACTTCTATCAAAAGTTTACTTAGTTACTTTGAGATATTGCTTACTATATTATTAGTAACAAGTGTTATTAATAACACTTCAATTCTAAACAACTAAATTTAAAGCATGAAAAGGAAAATTATTTACAAAGCATTCAGCAAGGTGGTATATTAGAATAGTCGAGATTATAATATGGGGAGTGGAATAGATGAGTGAAGATCAAAAATCTAATGAGAAGCGAGTACTTAAGATAAGATTAGGGGAGGAGTACAAACCGGTAGTTGAAGATTATACTAGAGCCAAAGAATCATATTTTAGAGGGATTTATGAAAAAGGGATAAGAATAGTTAAAGACATAGTAGATGATAGAAACATTGAAAATCAAATAGATTCAGAAGATAATTACTACAACAATATAATAGCATTTGTTGGAGATCGAGGAATGGGAAAGACTTCTTGCATGAAGAGTTTTGAGAAGTTATTGACTAGTAACAATAAATTTTTTTCAATGGGATTCAAAGAAGGCGAATCATCATCCTACAATGAGTCATCATCAAAATTTTATAGTATGGGAACTATAGACCCTTCGCTTTTTGACAAACAAAACAATTTGCTAGAAGTTGTAATTGCAAAAATGTTTGAGAGATTCAAAGAGGCTATGGAAAATAATCAAAACTGCAACAATCGAAACGAAAATAATAGAAGAGAGCTTATAAAACAATTTTCTACCATACACGAAAATCTAAAGTCACTATACTCAGAAGAAAAATCAAAAGATGAATGCGACGATATAGATGAACTAATAAAAAAAGCAGAGTCCATAAAACTAAAAGAAAACATAGCAAACTTAGTTCAAAATTTCTTAAGCTTTATAGGTCGGGGTGAAGATGTCAAATTTCTAATATTGATTGACGATATAGACCTAAATACAGAGCACGCATACAAAATGGCAGAGCAAATAAGAAAATATCTCATTATTCCTAAAGTAGTCATACTTATGGCAGTAAAGATAAATCAGTTGTCAGATGCAGTAGAGCAAAACCTAATAAAAGCAAATAAAGAGTTGCTAAAACAAGAGCGTATAGATCATCAAGAAATTGCTGTGATGACTGAAAAATACTTAGAAAAACTCATACCGGTAGATAGGCGATTATACCTTCCTGATTTGAACGATTTAGAAATCAAAATACCATTAGAAATAGAAGATGGAAACTTCAAAGCAGAGACAGTAGAATTTGGCGTTAGAGAACTCATATGCACTAGAACTGGTATGTATTTTCAAAAATACGAACAGAGACCGAATTACATAGTACCAAAAAACTTCAGAGAACTGATAGATCTCATAACAATGCTCTACAAGATGGAGCCAGTTAGAAGAACTGCTAAATCGATTTGTATGGAGATATTGCAAAGTGGATTTGTGCCCGCATCGGCAAGTAAACTACAATACAAATGGGAAGAAAAAGATTTTGACAAAAAATACTTATTTGTAAACGATTTGATAGATTTCGAAGAGGAAGAACTTGAAAATATTTGCACTTGGGGAGCAGGGGAAAGTGAAGAAATAGGTAGTAATCTGAAATACTTCACAGATCAAATACTTAGAAAAAGTGATGAAGATAAAAAAGAAACTGATGAGAATAAGGATCAGAAAAATGCTGAAAAAATATTGTCATTTTCAGTTAGTTTTGACCAATTAAAGCAAGCAGTAAAAAACATTAAAAAGGAAAAACAAAATAGAGATAAAGAAATCACTAGACAAAAGCAACTAGGGACATTTAAAGATTATTTCCTAAATAGCTGGTGCAATTACCACCTAAAAAGAGAGCACAACGAAATCATAAAAGGCTTCATGTCGATGACTGTAAGTGAGAAAAATAAATATATAATTCGAAGACTAGATGAGTCATTTAAGTTAACTGAGAGAGACAATAAAAATGACAATAGAGGTAATAAAAAAGTTAGAGATGCATATAAAGACATACTAGACCATGACAATACAAGCATAAATATATCACTAGGAGATGTTCTTTTCGTATTAGAGAGATGTGAAAAGATAGCGACAGAGTACATTGAGATTCAATTCATATTTGCCATAAAAACCATATACTCGATATTGATGAATCAATACAAAAAAGAAGAATTGATGGAAAACGATTACAATCTATCTAATAAAAAAGCGTATAGTAGATACGATAGACTCATAGGTGGAAGCATCCATTTGTCGAAGGTAAATCCGATATTGGAAGATGATTGGTTTTATCAGGATGAAAAGATAATTGATTACAAAAAATTATGTAGATACTACAAGGAAAACATAGAGGGACAATTTATAGCATTGTTTATAAAAAGTTTTGGTCTAGAAAAATTAGAAGATAACTATTATTTAGATCAAGAAGCGTATTATGATGCTAAGAGATTACTTAAAAACCCTGAAAGAGTAGGAATAAATCTTTTCTCAGGTTTTTTGAATATAGCTAATGTTGGAATACTCGAAGAAAACAATATATTAAAAGGAAAATCTTTAGGCAATATATGGAAATATGCTGGTAATCCAGTTTATTTCGGTAATATTGAAATGATTGAAGATTTGCGAGCATATGATATAAAAAATAAAATTAGAGAAGAACTTATAATAGAAAAAACAACAACAGGGGAATACTGGATTAAATATCTTGAAAAGATGCGAGAGTATAGGCTTGATAGTTCTATAGTATCGGTGACGTTTAGAAATAATGGTATTTTTAGAATTTTAGATGAAATTATTAAGAATAATAATGGAACAACAAAACTTGAAAATATTATAAATAAAATTTTAAAGGATAAAGAGTTATTAGTTGAAGAAATGAGGAAAAATAAGAATAATTTTAGTGATTTGAAATTATTTTTTGAAAATTACCAGAGACAATTGGAGCTTTTAGATATTAAAGAATTCGCATCTATTAAGGAAAATATTTCAAGATATAGAACAAAAGAAGAGCTGATTTATGATATAGATAAAGAGGTATGCACACGTAGAGTTGAGGGGACTCAAGCGAAGGACATCGCAAATAACTTTAACGGCAAAATATACGAGAATATTAAGCGAATAGAGTCTACTAAAAAAAGAGTACAAAATCAAATTGAAATTTTGGAGAAAAGAAGTTTGGAAATAAAACATTTTGGTGAATTATCTAAGAACAAAATGAGAGAATATGAGTTAAGCAAGGCTGAAATTTCAGAAAAAAAAGACAAATCAAGAGAAGATGAAATAAAAATAAATAAATTAGCGGTATTTAAAGAAAGAGAAGAAGTTTGGAAAAAAATAGAAAAAGAAAAAGAAGAAAAATTTTCAGAGCTAGAAGTTTGGAAAGAGGATAAGAAAAAAACAAATGATGAAATAGGAGTACTAAAAGAAAAAATTAGGAGGATTGTAGAGGAAAAGAATCAATTGGACAAGCAAAAAGAAGAAATTAACAATAAGTGTGAAGAGTTAAAATATGAAGCACAATTAACAGAAGATTTAATTAATGAAAAATACACTGAAGTAGGAAAAAAAGATAACGAGTTACACGAATTACTCGAAAGTACTAAACATTGTGAAAAGAAATTAGAAAGTGGAATAAATTTGAAAGAAGTTATTGAAAGAGAAATTGATAGAGTAAAAAATAAGATTGAGTTAAAAAGTCAATTTCATAAAAATATAGAAGAAATAAGAACTATTATGAGGAGAGAAGATTCGATTGAAGTACTTTTTTCAGATGATGAAATTAAGAGTATAAAAAATGGAGTGGAGGTTATAGTAAAAGAGCTTGAAAACATTCCAGTGGAACTAATAAATGCTGAATCAATTGAGCGATTTAAGAAAATAGCTGAAATAATAATTAGTAAAGAAGAAATAAGTAAGGTGATGTTAGATGAACTAGGAAAGTCAGTAGAAAATATTGAGCGTTTAGAGAATACTGATATGTTTAGTTCAAGTCTAGAGGAGTTACATCAAAATGTTGATGCAAATTCAGAAGATATACTCTTTAATAAATCAAACTTAGTTAAATTAAAGGATAAAAAAGAAACTATAGAGACAGAAATGAATCAAATAGAAAAGCAGATAGAACAAGCCAGATTAAAAGTAACACAAAACTTAGAAATTCAGAAGAACTATAGAGAAGAAAAAAATTATATAGATTTAAAGCAGAGTAAGTTGGATTTTGAGAAACAAAAACTAATCCAGGAATTTAATAACAGAGAAAACTACTTGAAAAATGTAATAAGTGAATTTGAAAAATGCGAAGGAGAATTAATTTCAATAGAAGACAATATCAAAGTTATTAGAGAAAAATTTTTTGTGTACAAGAAGGAATTATCTAATGAAATAGAAGATTTTCAGGATTTATTTGTGGAGAATGTATTGAAAGATGAAATAGTTGAAGAGAAAAGATACTATTTAGAAATGTTGGAACAGTCAATAGTAAATCTTGAATCAAAAATGACTGAAATGAAAGAAGAACTTAAGTCAAATCAAAATAAAATTTTGTTTCAAAGAACACAGATGGGAACAAATTATAAAACAATAAAAGAATTATTTAAAGATCAAGAAACGAAAAGTGATAAATTATTGGTAGAAAAAGGAAAATTTTTAGAAACAGTTGAAGCCGAATTTAAAGATAGTGTAAAAAAACAATTTATTGATAATGGAATGCGTGATTTTAACGAATTTAAAGTTAGAATAGAACAAAAAATAAACGAAGCTCAGCAATTAGAAGACGATATAGAACTACAACTAATAGAAGTAGAATTAATCACACAAGGTTAGTCAGAAAGGAGCACACCCATGCTAAAACCAAACAACATAAAAAAAGTACTAAAATTTTACAAAGGAAAAGAATACAAAATAATAGTAGAAAACAAAGATGAAGCTAGAGATTCAAACTTTTGGGACATATATAGCGACGCATATAGAATGCTAATAAATATACGAAAAGCAAGCTATATGGCAGATGAAAAGAGCGATTATTACAACAACATAATAGCATTTGTAGGAGAGCGAGGTGTCGGCAAAACATCTTGCATGAAATCATTTGTTAAAATAGCTGGCGAAGTAGGTTCGTACAGAGATTATTTCAAAAGAGCGTCTAAAAACTATTCCGAAGTAGCAATAAAGGACAATTTTTTAGATATTGGGACTATAGATCCGTCTATGTTTGATAAATCAGGGAATCTACTAGAGCTACTAATTACAAAAATGTTTAAGGAATTCAGATCTAAGATAGAAAAATCACCAGATAATTGTTCGAGTGCAAATAGAAGTGAATCGAGCCGAAGAGAGTTAATACAGCAATTTTCTAAAATATACGATAGTCTAAAATATCTAAACGGAAACCATGATGGTAAATCAGAGTGTATAGATACACTATTGCTTCAAGCAGAGGCTAGTGACTTTAGAAATAATTTAAAGAAACTCATAGACAACTATTTGATATTCATGACAGGTAAGGAAGGTTCGTTTTTACTATTGCAATTAGATGATATAGATTTGAATGTAAATAAGGCTTATGAAATGGTTGAACAAATAAGAAAATACCTTATACTTCCAAATGTTGTTATATTGATAGCAACTAAAATGAGTCAATTGTTTGATATCGTAAAACAACAATCGATTTCTGATTTTGATTTATTGCTGAAAAAAAGAGCTTTAAGCATTGAAGAAACGACAAATAGAACTGAAAAATATCTAGAAAAACTAATACCTATTGAGAGGCGTTTGTTTTTGCCAGAGATATATGAAGTGATTGACAAAATAGGATTAGAAATATATACAGGAAACAAAGATTATGATGATAATACATCAGATAAAGACAAAAAGATACACAGAAAATTTTACTCTAAAACTATAAATGATGGCGTTCGTGAGCTCATATACACTAGAACGGGGCTTTACTTCGGGAAATTTGAATACAAAAAGAATTATATAATACCTACAAACTTGAGAGAACTTCACAACTTTGTTATGGCTCTTTACAACATGAAAGAAATAAAAGAACCTGCATACAAAAAAGCAGAATCTATACTTAAGAACTGCTTTGATTTTAGTGGAGATAAAAATGTTATAGACCTTGAAGAAATAAAAGAAAAATACTTGCCTCTAATACTCTTACTTAGCTTAAGCGAAAAAGAGGTAAAGGATGAGAATTACCCAAAGGCATTAAAGGAATGTATAAATAATTTAAGCAAGGCATATTCTATAGAGATTAAGATGCCTAAACAAATAATAGAATACTTAGAAGCATGCAAAAAGAAACGTGATAAAAAAGGTAATGATGATGAAAAAAATAATAATGAAAAAAAAGATAATGATTTAGAATACAAAAAATTAGAAGAGAACACAAGTGAATACGAACAGCATCAATTCGAATGGTTTAAAAGGTACTTTCTTGAAACGTGGTGCCCGAGTCATTTAAAGAATGCAAATTTATCAATAATAGAAGAGCTTTATAAAAAAGAAATAAATTTTAAGAATAAATATATAGTTAACCAAATAAAGAGCAGAATCAAAGATGATGTAGAGAACTGTGTTGGAGATACAAAAAAAGAGTATGAAGCTATAATGAATATTGAAAATGAAAGTTTGAATATATCTATAGGCGATGTACTGCTAATTGTAAATCTTTATTCTAAATTTAGATTAGATGATGAAACAAAGTATTTTTGCTATGCTATTAAGGCTATATATTCAATAATGTTATATGAAGAGTATGGCATAGAAGAAGCTTTTTATAATGGAAATAAAATCAAAGAAAAAATAGAATACAGTAACTACGACAGATTAATAGGTGGAAACCTTTACGAGGCAAAGACAACATCTCTATTATCAAAAGAAGGGGGTAGCAAATCTAGAGATTATAGAACATTATCTAAGAGTTTTGAAGAGATATTTTTGCAAAAAGTGGAAAAAGAACAGGAACTTTTTGCCAAGCAATTATTATTTCTTTTTATTGATGATTTTGGCAAGAGGTTCGGAGAACCAGTATATAGAAATAAAGAAGTGTATTATGAAAGAAATAACGGAACTGTTCAGAGCAGTAGCGTAGAAATCAATTTACTAGCGCCATTATTTAATATAAATACACTAGGTATAGATGTAAACAATTTTAAAGCTACAAAGGCTAGCGAAGACAAAGCTGCAAAGACTGATGAAAGTAAATTTGAAGAGAATAATAGCGGTAATAAATATTCTGTTTTTGAAAAACTAGAAGAAGCTATAGTTGATTATGATAGCTCAATTGGTTTACCAAATTATTACTATGTTGGTAGCATAGAGCTATTGGAAAATATCCTTTTGCATAAATTTAAGAAAAATGTTGAAAAGAGAGTTGAAAAGTTAAAAAAAGAGGGTGAGCCAAAAGAGTATTATATGTATTTTACTTCGTTTGTAGAGCAACTAAAAGAATATCAGCTAAGTGATGCGTTTTTCTATTTTAGTTTTGAAAGTACATTTTTTGGTAAATTAGCGAATAAAGCATTATATGATGGAATGATAAATAATGAAGTTATTTCGGAGGTATTTAAAGCTGAGATACGAGAGGATACTAAAGAAAATAGATTAGTTACTTTGCGCAAAGATTGGGAACGTTTCAAAGATGATTTAATAGACAAAGATGGTAACTATAGCCAAAATCAGTTGAATAATTGGATATTAGAAAATTTTGTAGATGAGAATAGAGTTACTGGATTCAAATCTGAAATTGATGAAATAATTCAAAATATAGAAGCTCAAAAAGAATCTTTTGAAGAAGAACTTGAGAAATTGAGAAAATTATCTAAAGGAACAGATGGAAACAGCATAAAAAGAGGGCAGGATTTCAAAAAGAAAATCATCGATGAACTAGACAAAATCATCAAAAAAGAACTAAGCCAAAAAAACTAATAGGAGGCTATTAAATGGACAATTTACGAGAAGCGATAAAAATTGTATTTAGCCATGTAAAGCCTCAATTCGTAATAGATCAGTGGTTTAGGTATCAGCGAGGTGAAAATGTAAGCTGTAGAGGATTTTCTACATGGAAGAACGATGTGAAATATTTGGATTTTTTGGATTTTCAGAGTGCGTTTTCATCTAGGAATCCACACTATTATTCTAATGACCAGATAGAGAATGTATTAGCTTTTTTGAGAGAGAAAGTCATAAAAAAAGCTGGAGCGGAAAATGATGCGGCTATATTTGAGCTATTGCGCCATGTGACTTACAATGAAGAAATGTTAGAGGAGCTGAATCGTGAACCTTATTGCAAATATGATATGTTACTGAGATGGAGAGATTTATCGCTTCATCTCGGTGAAGATTTATTTACTACAGCGTATCTAGCTCACAAAGATACCATAACTAGTAGTGATAGATATTTCTTTTCATGGCAAAGTATTATAGGAACAAATAACACTAGACTTAGAGAGGTTTTATCTAGAGGTATAGCGGAAAATCACTTTCATTTGAAAGGATCAGCTCCCTTTACTCAAATTTCATGGGCATCGCTCATGAATTTAGTAAAGGGAAGGCACAAAGATTTTGACTGGTTTGAAGGAAATAATAAACTACAAACCAGCAGTAATTATCATTTTGGAGGGCACGAAGATACTTTAGAGATGATGATATACAAAGCTGCATATATCAGAACTATATTGTATGAGATAGTATATTTTGGATCTAGCAGTGAGATAGAAAATCAGCAAAATGGTAGAATGGCGAGAATACTAAAGGCTAAGAGCTTAGAAGAAATTGCAGTAGAGTTAAGTGATATTCAAAGGCGAATCAATGGACTAAAATACAGATGTACCAAGTTCATGGATGTAAATCTAGAAAAGTATGACTATGCACTACAAACAAATTGCTATGTCGATAGACCAGGTGAAAGTATTGTGGATGAGAAGAATTTCTTTAAGCAAAACAAATGCAATTTGATATTTAGCGGAGAACGAGAATTCATGTACAGAATATTTAAGATATTGTATTCTGGTGATTCTTGTAAAGTAAAAGCTTGTGCGGGATTGTTCTATGCATATACACTTATCAAAGCTAGATTTAGAGCAGAACTCGTACAGGTAAATGATAGAGTTGGATTTGATAATTTTTCAAAGTATCAAGATAGAAAGTTTACGTTTATAGAAGGTAGGCAGCCTTATGAAAAGTTTGCATATAACCTTGCTGTTAGTACAACGCTAAAGGATCAATCTATACAGAGCTTAGAAGCTAGAATAGGTCCAAAATGGACTGATAAAGAAATGAAAAATACTATTAAAGCGCTAGATAGAGCCGTACTAAATAATAGATTCAATAGGCATGATTTATTGTATAAAACCGCTGAACTATCAGAGCTATTGTCATCTAAAGATGGTAAATCGGAAAAGGTAAATAAAGACAGGTATTTTTATGTGGCTCATTTTATAAAGAACCAAGAAAAGAAGTATAGGGAGTCAGATGATATAAAAAGCAGTATCGAGTGCAGAAATTATAACAAAAGAAAAGAAGTAGAGGCGAAAGCTAGGGCTATAGTTAAGCTTAAGAAATCAAGTTCGATAGAAGGTTCTAGAATGCTAGGAATTGACGCGGCTAGCTCGGAGTTTGGATGTAGACCAGAGGTGTTTGCTCAGGCATTTAGATATATCAGGGAGTTTGATTTTCACGACAAGACTGATTTTTTCAGATGTGAAAAAAACCCTAGAATGGGGCTTACATTTCATGCTGGCGAAGATTTTGTTGAGCTTGCGGATGGACTTAGGTATATGGATGAAGCAATTAGGTTTTTGAATCTATCTCAAGGAGATAGGATAGGTCACGGGCTAGCTCTTGGAACTGAACCTAAAAAATATTATAGAGATAAACGCCACAATTTTGTTTTGACAAAGCAGGATTTATTGGACAATATAGTTTGGATATTAGGCAAGATGAGAAAATACGGAATCATAGACATGAAGGTCAAAGATAGATTAATTAAGCAATATTTTGAGTGCATGAATTATATTTATGAGCATGATAGTGAGCTTAGAAATGTAAGTCATGAGACATATTATGATTCGTGGAAACTTAGAGGCGATGATCCTTATTTGTATTTTTCAGAGAACTCTATTAATAGTGGAGTAAATGACTTTTGGGGATTTTGTGCAAGAAATAATAGTAAGAAAAAGGTTAAAGATTATATACGTCAAAAAGATGGTGTATTTATAAAGCTTTATAGGAGTTACCACTTTGACCACCAAGTCAAATACAAAGGTCAACAACAAACCCAATTCGAAGTATTTGACGAATATATACAAGTAATATCCAAAATTCAAAAAGCCATGCAAGTAGAGATTGCGCATAGAAACATAGGCATAGAAACAAATCCTAGCTCGAACTTCCTGATAGGAACATTCAAGAGATACGATGAGCATCCTATACTTAGCTTTAACAATTTAGGACTGACTTATGACCAAGAGGAGATAAACAAAAATCCTCAGTTATTTGTATCTATAAATACAGATGATCAGGGTGTATTTTCTACTTATCTAGAAAATGAATATGCACTAATGGCATTAGCTCTAGAGAAGGCAAAGGATGAAAATGGACAGTGCAAATACAATCAAACTATGATATACGATTGGCTAGATAGGGTTAGAAAGATGGGGCTAGAGCAGTCGTTTAAAAATCTTAGTAGGTTTTAAGGAATGATTGCTGTAATTCACAAAATTAAATATGAAATTGACAACCCCATCCCCAATATAGTATATTTCATATAGAACAATCAAATACAATAAAAAGGTTATTTTAAATTTGAAACTATTTAAAATCTAAGAGGGAAGCTAGGTGAAATTCCTACACGGTCCCGCCGCTGTAAAAGAGGAGTACTTCTAATATGTCACTGAATTGATCGGGAAGGCAGAAGTATGATGATGCTTGAGTCAGAATACCTGCCTTTTTATTTTGATATTAGCTCTACGGTGCATAGGGGATAATAGATAGATTTTAGTATATATTTTTGTATGTATAGTATTATCAAATCAATTAACGTTATCTAAGCAAATGAGCTTAGATTTTTTTTATGCAATCAAATAGCTTATGGAAAGGAAGATGATATGAAAAAGGGGATTTTAGTTGTAAGTTTTGGAACGAGTTACAAAGAGACTAGAGAGAAATGCATCGAATCTATAGAGCATGCCATAGGTTCTAATTACCCAGAGTATGAGATTAGAAGAGCGTTTACATCGAATATGATCATCAAGAAATTAAAGGAGCGAGATGGAATATACATAGATACTCCACTAGAGGCGCTCGAGAAAATGGTATCAGATGGTTTTGAAAATATTCACGTACAGCCGCTACATGTGATTCCTGGATTTGAGTATGAGAAAGTAACAAATGCCGTAGTGAAAATAAAGCATAAATCGAATATATCCATAAGTGTAGGCTCACCGCTACTAAACAAAGAAGAGCACTATGACGAGATGATAGAAGCGCTCATGTCTAGACTTCCAAATGAAAAATCTAAAGAGGGAGTGCTTTTGATGGGGCACGGTACAGACCACTTTGCAAATGCTTGCTATAGTATGCTTCAAAACAAGATATCAGACGTAAGAGGAGACGTGATCATAGCAAATGTAGAGGGTTATCCGGAGATTGACGATGTGATAGAGGATATCGAAGAGAAATTTTCAAAGATGACACTTATGCCTCTCATGATAGTTGCGGGTGATCATGCTATAAATGATATGGCAGGCGATGAAGATTCATACAAGACTATGCTTAGCGAGAGAAACATAGAGACTGATTGTATATTAGAGGGACTCGGTCAAAACGAGGGAATACAGGATATTTTTGTAAAGAGAGTAGCTGAAAGTTTGAGGGATCAGTAAAAGAAAAGAGAACTATCAAAATCGAGAAAAAATGGGGGAGAATATGATGAAGAAGAACAAAATATTGAAAGTATTATCGGTGGCGTTATTGTCAATCACTATGGGTATGAGCCTTGCTAGCTGCGGAAATAAGGCAGAAAAGGAAGTAGTAACTGATAGCGGTGTAAATGCTGTAGAGTCAGTTGATGAGAGCGCAGAATCTACAGAGGTAGTGAATGAGCCTGTAGATGAGTATTATCCAATTACCTATACTACGTACAATCATTCTAAAGAACCAGTTGAAGTGACTATAGAAAAAGCGCCTACAAAGGTAGTAGCTGTGTATCAGAATTCTATAGAGACGCTATTAGCGCTTGGATTAGAGGAAAAAATAGTCGCAGCGGCAGGGTTAGACCACAAGGTAAAACCTGAGTTTGAAGAGGCTTTTTCTAGTGTGAATTATCTAGATGACTGGCAGCCAAACAAGGAAACTGTAGTTATGTTAGAGCCGGATTTCATACTTAGTTGGTATTCGTATTTTGGAGAGAAGAGGCTTGGAGATGTTGATTATTTCCACAATAATAACATAGGCACATACATGGCGCTAAATAGCGGAGCTGTATCGCCTAGAACGCTTCAAAATGAATGCGATGATATTTTAAATATTGGAAAAATATTTAATGTAAATGAGAAGGCTGAAGTGCTAGTTGATGAAATTAAGAGCAGAGTTTCAGAGGTTTTGGAGAGCCAAGCGGGCAAGGAGCAAAAGTCTACGCTTATCATAGAGTTTTATACAGACAAGATATCAGGGTATGGAGCTAGTTCTTTAGGCGGAGATATGGTGGTCAAGTTAGGAGCGGAGCTTTTAAACCCAGAGGGAAATGATTTGGGCATAGAGGATATAATTGCATTAGACCCGGATTCTATATTTGTAGTGTATTATAATGGCGGAAAGAGAACGGATGAAGAAGCTGAAAATGGAGCTTTGAGAGATGTAATGGACAATGAAGCATTGGCAAATATCAGTGCTGTAAAAAATGGAAAAGTATACGCTATTCCGCTAGGAGAAATGTATGCAAGTGGAGTTCGTACAATTGATGGAATAGAGAGATTTGCAAAGGGAATTTATGAATAAGAAATACTTAAATCTAAAGAGTGTATTTGGATTGGTTGTAGTGGGACTGTGTATAGCTGTTTTTATGGCAGCTATACGTGCTATAACCATTGGAACTGTAGATATTGAGGCTGGAAAGGTGCTTGATGTAATACTTGCAAAGTGGAATCCATCTGATTATCCTGAGAAGTACTCAAATGGTACACTTCACGATGTCATATGGCTCATAAGGATGCCGAGAGTTGTGCTTGCTTGTTTTGTTGGAATGGCTCTAGCGGTTGTGGGTGTGGTCATGCAGGCGATAGTCAAAAACCCTCTAGCAGATCCATATATTTTAGGGATATCATCGGGAGCATCTCTAGGAGCGACGCTTGCTATACTATTGGGGATAGGTAGTGTAATGGGTGGTAATTTTGTTGGAATAATGGCTTTTATAGGCGCATTTTTGATTTCAATAGGAGTGCTCATGATTTCAAATATCGGAGGAAAATCAAATTCGGTTAGACTGCTATTAGCTGGCATGGCACTTAGTGCTGTTTGTTCATCTCTTTCTAGTTTGGTTATATTCTTTGCAAAGGATAGAGAGGGCATAAAGTCTATTACATATTGGCTGATGGGGAGTTTGGCAGGGGCGAAATGGTCTCAGATAAGTTTTATAGTTCCCTTTATTGTTTTGGGAGTTTTGTTTTTTATAAGTCAGTATAGAACGCTCAATTTGATGCTTTTAGGGGATGATGTTTCTGTTACTCTCGGCAAGGATCTCTACAACTACAGACGAGTTTATTTGGTAATAACATCGCTTATGATGGGTATGGTAGTGTATTGTTCTGGAATGATTGGATTTGTAGGTCTTATAATACCTCATATTGGGAGGATGATATTTGGAACAGACCACAAAAGGCTTATAATTATATCTGCACTTTTGGGTGCGCTTTTCATGATACTTGCAGATACTCTATCTAGAACGATACTACCCCATACAGAGCTGCCAATAGGGATACTTATTTCAGCAGTTGGTGCGCCTTGTTTTATTTGGCTACTTTGCAAGAAGTCTTATGGATTTGGGGGCGATAAGTCATGATAAGAACTGAGAATGTGCACTATGAATACGGTGATGTAAAGGTGCTAGATAGTATAAATATCCATATTCAAAAGAAAAAATTTGTTGGCATAGTAGGGCCAAATGGTAGTGGAAAGAGTACGCTTTTAAAGTGTATTTACAGAGTTCTAAAACCTAGCATGGGTATTGTAAAATTAGATGATGAGAATATAGCTCATATGAAAATAAGTGAAACAGCTCAGAAGATGTCTGTTGTTGCACAGCACAATTACCATAGTTTTGATTTTGTGGTGGAGGATATGGTTCTCATGGGAAGAAGCCCTTATAAGAGGGCACTTGAGAGAAATAATGCGAATGATTATAAAATAGTTGACGAGGCTCTAAATGTGGTTGGAATGAGTGCTTTTAAGGATAGGGAATTTGCATCTCTATCGGGCGGAGAACAGCAGAGGATAATATTAGCTAGAGCACTCACTCAAGAGCCGGAGTGTTTGGTGTTAGATGAGCCTACGAATCATTTAGATATCATGCATCAATTGCATCTCTTAAACATCATAAAGGGGCTAGATATTTCAGTTGTGGCGGCTATTCATGATTTGAATATTGCTATGAAGTACTGTGATGAGGTTTATGTCATAAAGGATGGAAAGATAATATGCTACGGAGAGACTAGAGAAGTTTTAAATGAAGAGATCATAAGGGATGTATTTATGGTGGATTCTAGGATTTATGATTATGAAGATGGCGCTCATATAGTGTTTAAAGGACCGGTGATAGAGGATGAATAAGATAGGGATATTGCTTTGCAATAAGATGACATATGGATGTGCGGCTACTGGATGTTTTAATGCTTTTTCTAAAAGGGAGGGAGCATTTAAGATATATAAGGATGAAGATGTGTGCATTGGTTCTATTTTTCACTGCAATGGATGTGGGAAAAATTTTGTAGAGGAAATGGATTATAAGTTTAATCAATTGCGAAGAGCTGATATAAAAACCATACATATGGCGAGATGTATAGAGGTAGAGTGCAGTAGATATGATGAATTAAAATCAGATTTGATTGGAGAAGGATTCCATGTAATTGATGGAACTCACGACTGATGGATTTAATTTGTTTGTGAAAATTCAATCGTATATATTGAAGTAGTTAGTCGTTAGTTGCTGATATTTAGCATTTAGCATTTAGTATTAGTATTTAGTATTAGTATTTACATCTAGAATTTAGAATTTAATGTTTAGTATTTGATGTTTAGTATTTAATGTTTAGTATTTAATGTTTTAGCATTTAGTTGGGAGATGTTTTTGTTGAATTGTCCTGTTATGATAAATTTAGAAGACAAGAAAATAGTTGTAATTGGTGGAGGTAATATAGCCTATTCTAAGGTGAAGACACTTCTAAGGTACAATCCTAGGATAAAGGTTGTAAGCAGAGAGTTAGATAGAAGATTTGAAGAGGTGCTTTTTCACATTGAATGGGTGGATAGAGACTGGAGAGAAGAGGATTTTGAGAGGGCTTATTTGACGATTGCCGCAACTGATAATGCAGATGTGAATGAGTCTGTCGGAAGATTGTGCTCAGAGAATCATCAACTATTCAATAGGGTTGATAGAGGGCTCGAATCTGATTTTATGATGATGGGCGTTGTTGAGCGAGGAGATTTAAGTATAGGGGTTTCGACAAATGGAAGGTGTCCATCTCTAGCAAAGCATATCAAGGAGGATTTAGAGGAGCATTTTGATGCTAATTATGGGGAGTATCTAGATGAAATGGCTACATGGAGAAAGCTGATGATAGATTGTAATTTGAGTGCGAGTGAGAGACGATTGAAATTTCAAGAGTTAATACCACTAGATTTTGATACACTTAAAGAGAGGAGGTATGAATATGAAAGTAATCGTGGGATCAAGAGGAAGTAATTTGGCTATAACTCAGACGAATTGGGTGCTAAGTTCATTAAGGGAAAAATGCCCAGAGCTCGAATTTGAGATAAAGATAATAAAGACAAAAGGGGATAAGATTTTAGACAAGGCGTTAGATAAAATTGGAGATAAGGGATTGTTTGTAACAGAGATAGAAAATGAACTTATAAATGGAGATATAGATTTAGCTGTACATAGTATGAAGGATATGCCTTCGGAGCAGCCAGATGGTTTGATGTTTGCGGGTGTTCCAAAGCGAGAAGACCCCCGAGATGTACTTGTACTAAGGGAGGGAATAAATTCTTTAGATGAAGTTCCAATTGGTGGCAAGATAGCAACTGGAAGCAAGAGGCGAAAGTATCAGCTTTTAAAGCTAAGACCTGATCTTGAAATAATGCCTATTAGAGGAAATGTAGAGACTAGAATTAGAAAGATAAAAGATGAGAATTTAGATGGAACTATACTTGCAGCAGCTGGCATAAAGAGAATAGGATTAGAGCATAAGATATCCCAGTATTTTGAAGCAGATGAGATGATTCCAGCACCAGCACAGGGTGTATTAGCGATTGAAGTGAAATCTGACAGATTGGATCTTATAGAACTTTTATCACTCATAAAAGACAGGGAAACTCAAATTCAAGTTGATGCAGAGCGATCATTTTTGGAAGGTGTAGACGGAAGCTGTCATATGCCTATAGGTGCTTTTGGAAAGATTGATGGAGACTTGTTAAATTTGTCCGCTGTACTTGGCAGGGAAGATGGAAGTCATTTGGTTAGAAAAACTCTTAGCGGACATGTAGATGATGCTAAATATATTGGACATAGGCTTGCAGAGATGGTTTATTCGGAGGTGAATTCTGATGACAAATAAGGTTTATTTAGTTGGAGCAGGACCTGGTGATGTAGAGCTCATAACGCTCAGAGGGATGAATGTGGTCAAAAATGCAGATGTAATTGTTTACGATAGACTTTCAAATCCTAAGTTACTAGAGTATGCTAAAGATTCGTGTGAATTTGTATACGTGGGCAAAAAAGCCAATGCTCACACTATGAAACAAGAGGATATAAATCAATTGCTAGTTGATGAAGCTAAGCTAGGCAAAATGGTTGTCAGGCTTAAAGGCGGAGATCCCTATGTATTTGGAAGAGGCGGAGAAGAAGGAGTTATCTTAAATGATAGAGGTGTTGAATTTGAGGTGGTTCCGGGAATTTCATCTTCTATTGGAGGGCTAGCTTATGCTGGTATTCCTATAACGTATAGAAATATAGCGACATCGTTTCACGTATTTACAGGCCATTTTTCAAATGAGGATGAAGAGCATCCTTGGGAGGCTATATCGAAACTTAAGGGTACTCTAGTCTTTCTCATGGGAATGAAAAATTTAGAGAAAATAGTTTGCAATTTGAAATCAAATGGACTAGATGAAGGTACTCCGGTAGCTATAGTAAACTGGGCTACTAGAAGTAACCAAAGAGTTGTGACGGGAAATTTGAGAGATATAGTAGATGTTGTTAAAGAAGAGAATATTAAAGCGCCAAGTCTCATAGTTGTAGGAGATGTGGTTGATTTAAGAGAGAAACTTGAATTTTTTGAAAAGAGACCACTTTATGGTCAAAAGATTGTAGTTACAAGGGCTAGGGCGCAGAGTAGCAAATTAGTAGATAAACTATCAAACCTAGGTGCTACAGTGTTTGAATATCCATCTATACAAATCAGGGAGATTGAAGATAATGAGAATGTAGAGAAGGCTATGGATATTTTAGATGATTACACACATATTGTGTTTACTAGTATAAATGGAGTTAATATATTTTTTGAGAGATTATTTGATAGGGGCTTTGACAGTAGAGACTTGGCAAATTCCAAGCTCATAGCAGTTGGATCTGCTACGAAAAGGGCTCTTAGAAATTATGGGTTGAATGCAGATTGGATGCCTGAAAATTACGATGGCGATTCACTGGCAAATGGACTAAGGGAAATGTTAAAGTCTGATCATAGGGTTCTCATTCCAAGAGCTAAAAATGGGCGAGCTGATTTGATAGATTCTATATCAGAGGTTTGTAAAGCGGATGAGGTGATTTTGTATGAATCTGTAGTAGATGAATCTAATGTTTCAGAGCTAAATGAGACGATAAAGAAAAATGATATAGATTATATAACATTTACGAGCAGTTCTACAG
>JAOAQY010000012.1 GCA_025210965.1 Tissierellales bacterium | reverse complement strand
CTTGCATGTGTTAGGCGCGCCGCCAGCGTTCGTCCTGAGCCAGGATCAAACTCTCAATATAAAAGTTTAATTAAGCATCAGTCAAAACTGACGTAATTGACGTAAAAACAAAAATGTTTTTATGTTAATTCGTTGCGACTATAAGTCGCATTGTTGTGACTAAAAGTCACATTGTCACAAAATCTTGTGACATTTTGGTTGCTCATTTCATATATAAATGAAACGAAATTTATCTCACTATCCAATTTTCAAAGGTCGTTTCTCGCCTCCAGCTCTTTGCTGTCGACTCTTATAATTCTAGCACCGAAGCTCTTTCTTGTCAACAGTTTTTTTGAAATATTTTCCAAATCTTTTTGTTGACTAGCGGCTCTCGTAAGTGCCGTGTGCCTCAGCGACTTCTATAGTATAGCAAGAAGAAGGAGCTTTGACAAGCCCCTTTTTAAAAGTTCTATTTTTCTAAATTTTCAATAGTATCTTACTTATCTGACGTTTTTAATTTTTGATCGATATAACTCCACACCTCTTGCTTTTCAAACCCCTTCCGCCAAGATGCAAACCCCTTCAAATTACGGTTTTTTATGATTTCTATTCTTTGATTTATTGATTTAAAGTCTTCAATCCACAATTGATACAATACACCTTTGTATTCCAATCTTGCATAGTTAAGCTTGTTCTTTTCATCAAATACAACATTTACTTTATTCTTTTTGACAAATTCCTCCACTTTTTTCATAGTATATGCAACCGATGTTATCTCTCCAGTTTTTTGATTTTCCTTCCAAAGTCTAGAATAAAATGGTGCACCTAATATAATTTTTTCACTTGGAACTTCTTGCAAGAATTTTTCTACTCCATTTTCAACCCACGGTATACTAGCAACTGGTCCAGCTTCTTTTCTCCCAGCCCAGTATTCATCATAAGCCATGATCACCATATAATCTAAGTATTTGTGAAGTTCTTTCCTGTCGTAACATTTTGACCAGTTTTCGCTCTCTGAAATAAATGTGACATCCATGGATAAAACGAGCCCTTTTGCTTTTGCTCTAGCGTATAGTTCTTTTACAAATTGTGTTAACATTTTACTATCTTTATAATACACATTTTCAAAGTCTATATTTATTCCTTTAGCTCCATAATTTAAAGTCTTTTTAACTACCTCTTCTATAACCTTTTCTCTTTTCAAACTATCATTTACTAAATCACTAGTTCTTTTTGGATCAAATCCATTAGCAAATAATATCCACACTTCATATTTATTCTTCTTCGCCCAATTCATATAATCCATAGTCCCTATATCTCTAATACTAAGATTTTCTCTAAGACTAAACCATGTAGGAGAAACAACATCTATGCCTGGCTGCGCTTTTAATTGTGTGGATTTTGGTGTCTTACTAACAAAGTGGTTCCATGTCATGTTTATAAGGCTATCTCTTTTGTCATTTTCATATGGTGTTTCTACCTCTGCTACTCTTATGTTTTCTATTCCAATTGGAACATCGAGCTTTCCTATTCTTCTCATGTACTTAAAAAAGCCTTTTGTATCTAGTGCATTTTCATTTACATATCCTTTTTTTCCTCTTGCACTAACTACTTCTTTCCACTCTCCATTTGTTATCACTTTATATATTTCATTTTCTGCTATTAGATCAATTGCTTCTGACATATAGCTATTAGAGCTTCTCACTCTCATATTTTTTGTAGCGCGTTTTATATTATCAATAGTACTAGTTTCATATACTATGAGTCTATTTAAATCCTTTTGGTATTCAAACATGTAAAGTTCTTTAGTTTCTAAAAACTGAGTACTTATAAATATATCTTGACCACTTTTTTTCACTATTGGTTGACTAAATTCTATAGTCTCTTGATTCTTTCTTGCCGTACCATCCTTGTAAAATCTATAAAGATTTCTACCATCGTAGTACGTTAGAACTTCATTTTTATGATCCCATGAAATATCTGCTACACTATGATTTTGAATCCAGTCGATATTTGCATATACATGATTGTCCTCTACATTAAAATACATATCGCCTTCTTCAATATCTCCATCTAATGAAATTGTTTGTCTCCATACTTCATACTCTGGCAAGTCCAAAAAATTAGTACCAAAAATCATATACATTGCTGCTAATGCAAACACTATGACAATACTAGATACAATTATCTTTTTTTTCATTCTGCTTCTCCCATCTACTTTTTTCTTTTAGTATCTCATATCTAGATTAATTTTTCATGGAAGTTACGATTACAAATCAGTTACAATACTACTATATGTTCATTAGCTCTACAAAAAATACCTTATTCCAAAATTTCATCATGCTTCAAATGAATTTGGTAATAAGGTATCTTCTTATTTATACATCAAAATATTTTTTTGCAGGCTTTTTCTCTGTTTGTTTAATCCCTAAATTTGGAATTTTATTTTCGCTTAAAATATTTGAAACTTGTTCCACTATGTCTTTATTTATTTTGATTGAAATTCCACAACTCACGCTCAGCACTCTTGGAGTTGGAGATATATCATATTTTAGATTTTCATTTTTTAAATGTTTTTCCAGTGTCAATCCAGCCATATGATTTGGAAATAATACGTAGTAATCCATAGCTTTACTCACTTATTATTTCAAAGAAAGCTTCTAATCTAGTTTTAATCTGACCAGCATCTTGAAGACCATAATCCGTTTCTATCATAGTAACTGGCATACCTTCTTTATCTAAAGCATCTTTTACTTTTTTGTACTCTGTTGCATAGGTTGAACAAAATGGAAGACTATAGTATACAACTCCATCAGCTTTATATTCTTTATATAACCTAATAATGTCATCTATTCTACCGTTATTAGGAGTAAAGCAAGCACAATTAATATTCAAGTACCTTTCTGCAATAGCATCGTATTGTTCTTCTAGCGTCTCTAAATCTTCTTTAACTAAATTTTCAAAGTATTTAGTCCCAGTACATGTCTCTTCACAGACAACTAATCCTCCACTAGTTTCAATCAAGTGATGCATTTTCCAATTTGGAATAGCCATAGGCGTTCCTGTAATTAGTATTCTAGGTTTGTCTTTACTAGCTACACCATTTCCCTCTTTTACTCTCATTTCTAATTCATCACACAATGCGTTAGTTTTTTCTACAAACCTTATAGGATCATCGTAGAAAGCTATTTGAGAAACAAGAAGTGCATCTTTTCCACTGATAGGACAATTCTCTTCTTTTCTCAAATCATAAAGTCTCTTAAGTGCTCTTCTTTTATTGTTAGTAATTTTTATAGTTTCATTTAATTTTTTTGTTTCAACTTTTTGTCCAGTCATCTCTTCAACTTTTTCTTGGAAAATCTTAAGCTCATCAACCCAATGTTTATGATCTTTTTCTCTTTTCATCTGAGGTAAATCCATTACATGTACCGGAGCATATTCTTCTAATACTTCCCATGCTTTTTTCTTGCCATCACATGTTGTCTCTCCAACTAACAAATCAGCTGATGAAAAATAAGGACATGTTCTACTTATTCTAGCTCCTACAGATGCTTTTATTAAAGGACATGTATTTTTAGGTAATACCTCTTCTCCTGCTGGTTCCCAAAAATCCGATCCACCGCAAAGACCAACTGGTACTGCATTCGCTGCTAATGCAATTTCGTCTGGAACATATACACAAAATGTGCCAATTACCTTCTTGTTTTCTTTTTCTTTTAACTCTGCCAACTCTTGTATCCTAAAACCATGTATCTCTGAAACAACAAAATTATAATAGTTCATTCCTTCAGGTCTGTTTTCCTGACTCATGTATACTTCACCAAATAGTTCAGGTAAAACTGCACATAATTGATCATGTTTCTCTAAATCCACATCTAAATTTTTCCACAACTCTCTATAATCTGCCACAATGCTACCTCCTCAAATACAATTAATTCATTATTCTGTAAAATTGTAACACAATTTCAATTGCAATAATCGCATTTATCAAAAATATAAATTTATTCATAGAAAATCATTTTCAATTACTTATTTTTATTCACCTTTTCCCAGCCTATTATTGCCGCTCCTAGAGCTCCTGCAAATTGAGAATTCTCAGATGTATTTACATTCATTTTCAATTTGTCTTCTAAGAGATTAACTAAGTTTTTACTCTTTGATACCCCACCTGTAAATATAATAGAATCTTTCAAATCTACTTTCGATAACATAGCACTTGCTCTTTGAGCAATTGATTCTAATATTCCAAGCGCTATTGATTCTTTCGACGCTCCACTAGCTAGTAAACTAACTACTTCTGACTCTGCAAAAACGGTGCACATAGAGCTTATTTTTTCTGGCTTAACTTCTTTAGATAGTTTCGAAAAATCTTCCATTTCATATTCTAAAAGATTACCCATTACTTGTAAAAAACGACCTGTTCCCGCTGCACATTTTTCATTCATCAAAAACTCTGATACCGTTCCTTTTTCATCTATTGATATAACTTTACTGTCTTGCCCACCTATATCAAGTATAGTTCTAGTCTCTGAGTGCAAGTAATGTGCTCCTTTAGCATGACAAGTTATTTCTGTCACTGCTTTATCTTTAAAATCAAGACTTTTTCTGCCATATCCTGTTGTAACTATATAATCTATATCTTCTTTTTGTATATTATTTCTTTCAATCAAAGTCTCAAAAACTTTGCTTCCTGCACTTTTAGGACTCCATCCTGTAGGAATTATTTCCTGATCGCAAATTCCATCCTTAAATAAGACCGCTTTTGTTCCTACCGATCCCATATCTATTCCAATCGTATACATCTTCATCGATCCTCTCTATCATTACCATAAATATTTTTTATCAAAATCTCTTTTATTATATCTTTTTCTATCGCTTTAATGTTGAGAGTTTCTTTTTTTCTATCGCACTATTTTTAGTATAATTTTTTTCTATACGAATTTCGTCTAATTTAATAATCTTGTGAATGAAAAAAGTCTTCGGATATATATTAAATACATCCGAAGACTTATCATCAAAATCTTGAATTTATACTAGAAAAGTTTTTCAGCTAATTCTTTTCCTTTGTTAAATGCTATTTTGTTAATTTCAACAAATTTTTCTTTAACTAGTTCTTCTATAACTTCATCCCACTTCACTTCATCTATACCAAGTGCTCCAACTAAAGCTCCTAGCATTACGATATTTTGTGTTTTAGGATTTCCAATTTCTTGAGCTATATCCATAGCATCTAGAGTAACTGTATCTACTTTACTCTTAAGTGATTCTATAATACCATCTGGATATTCTTTTTCTCCTATAAGAACTGGTACTGAAGGAATTCTATAGTTGTTAATTACAAGTCTTCCTTCCGGTTTCAAGTGATCTATCCATCTCATAGCTTCCATTTCTTCAAAAGCTACTACAATATCAGCCTGTCCATTTCCTATGATAGGAGAGTTTACTTTTTCACCATAGCGCACTTGAGTAGTTACACTACCTCCACGCTGAGCCATACCATGAACTTCTGACATTTTAACATCATAACCTGCATTTATTAGGCCAGTAGAAAGGATTTTACTCGCTAAGATGATTCCCTGACCACCAACTCCGACTAATAATATATTTTTTACCTCTGACATGAGTTTCCCACCTTTCTATTATCTCTGTACCAATTTAATTGCATCAAATGGACAAACTTGCATACATACTTCACATCCAACGCACATGTATGGATCTATTTTAGCGCCTTCTTCTTTTGTAAATGATATAGCTGGACATCCAACTTTAGTACATTTTTTACATTTCTTACATGTATCGCTCTCAACTACACAAACTCCTCTTTCATCAAGTTTGTATTCTTTGATTTCATCTTTTCTAAATTTCTTTAAAGCACATGGCCATTTAGTTATTATTACAGATGGTTTGTCCAAATTCAAATGTTTTTCTATAACTTTATCAACTTCATCTAATTTTAAAGGATTAACAACATCAACATCTTCTATTCCAAGAGCTTCTACTAGTTTAACTAAATCAACTTCTCTAGCTGGCTTGCCCATCAAAGTGTATCCTGTTCCAGGATTTTCTTGATGTCCTGTCATTCCTGTAATTCTATTGTCTAATATAACTACTGTTGAATTTCCGCCATTGTAAGTTATATCTAAAAGACCTGTCATTCCTGAATGGAAGAATGTTGAGTCTCCGATAACACTTACAACTCTCATGTCTCTGTCATGATGTCTGTTAGCCGCTGCAAATCCGTGTCCAGCACTAACGCTAGCTCCCATGCAGATTACAGAATCCGTAGCATTTAATGGTGCTGCTGCTCCCAATGTATAACATCCGATGTCTCCAGAAATCATAACATTTTTCTTTCTACTCAATTCATAGAAGAATCCTCTGTGAGGACATCCTGCACACATTGTTGGAGGTCTTCCTATAACTTTTTCTTCATCTTTTTCTACCTTAGATCTCTTTTCACCTTTTAATGCTTCAGCTATGATATCTGGGTTTAATTCACCGCAAGTAGGAAGAGCTTCTCTACCGATAACTTCTATTCCCATAGCTTTTATTTCTGTTTCTAGATAAGGCTCTAATTCTTCTATTACATAAAGTTTTTCTACTTTTTTAGCAAAAGCTTTGATTTTTTCTTTTGGTATTGGGAAACTAAATCCTATTTTCAAATAAGATGCTTCATTTCCAAATACTTCTTTCGCATACTCATAAGCTACTCCTGATGTAATAATACCAATCTTAGTATCATTCATTACTTCATAGTTTAGCTCACAATTGTTGCTGTATTCATATAATTTCTTCAATTTTTCTTCTAATTTAACATGAAGCACTCTACCATTTCCAGGATTAGCAACATATTTAGGAATGTCTTTGTTGTATTCTTTCATTTCTACTTCTACTCTATCTGAAAGTTCAACTACACTCTTTGAATGACAGACTCTAGTAGTCATTCTAAATAAAACTGGTACATCAAATTTTTCACTTATCTCATAAGCTACTTTAACCATATCCTTAGATTCTTGGCTATTACTTGGCTCTACCATAGGCATTTTAGCATGACGAGCATAGTATCTATTATCTTGCTCATTTTGAGAACTATGCATACCAGGATCATCTGCTGTAATTATGATACATCCTCCATTAACTCCAGTATAAGCGAATGTGAAAATAGGATCCGCCGCTACGTTCATTCCTACATGTTTCATTGCTGCTAAACTTCTAGCTCCAGCGATAGATGCACCAATTGCAACCTCTGTCGCTACCTTCTCATTTGGAGCCCATTCTGAATAAATCTCCTCGTAAGTAGCAATATTTTCCAAGATTTCTGTACTTGGTGTTCCTGGATAAGCCGCTGCTACACTAACCCCTGCTTCATAAGCCCCTCTGGCAACGGCCTCGTTACCTGTCATAAGCTTTTTCATTTTAACGCCACCCTTCTCTATTTTAACCTCTATTATTTATACTTAAATTATTTGTTAGCTATCAAACTACCTAGTGCTATAGAATTTAATTTTGCTTCATGTGTATCAGCTCTAGATACAAGTACAACAGGTGCTTTAGTTCCCATTATTACACCAGCTGATTTTGCATTTGCAAAATAAGTAAGTGCTTTTCCAATTCCATTTCCCATCTCAATTGAAGGCACAACTAATATGTCAGCATCTCCAGCTACTTCACTTTCAAAACCTTTGACCTTAGCTGCTTCAGTAGAAATTGCTAAATCAAGTGCAAGTGGACCCTCTACAACTACTCCACTTCTATTTTGTTTAGCAAATACTTCTTCTACTTCTTTTGCATCAACTGTTGCCTGCATCTTGTCACTTACTTTTTCTTTAGCCGCAAGAAGTGCAACTTTTATTTGTTCTTGACCTAATGCTTCGCATGCTTCTATTGCATTTTCAACAATTTTAACCTTTTGCTCTGCATTTGGTGCTATATTCATCCCTCCATCAGTTAGGAATAATAATTTATGATAAGTAGGTACTTCATATACCATTACATGACTTAGTAGGCTATCTGTTCTAAGTCCATACTCTTTGTTTAAAACTTCTCTTAGCAGTATTGATGTATCTATCAAACCCTTCATTAAAAAATCTGCTTTACCAGAGCTAACTAATTGGACAGCTTTTTGAGCTGTTTCCTTCAAATCATCGCTTTGTATTTTTTCATACGCTGATAAATCTAGTCCTAACTCTTTTGCAATTTCTTCTGTTTTCTGGATGTTTCCAACTAAAACAGGTTCAACAATTCCCTCTTCTGCCGCTTCTATAACTGCTCTAAGTACTTCTTCATCCTGCGATGCAGCCACCGCAAGTTTCATTTTTGCTTTATCTTGCACACTCTTTTTCAATTCTTGTAAGGTTTTCATAAACTGCCTCCTTCCATTTCCAAATTCATTGTACCACACTTTTGGAAATTCTTCCAACTTTTTTGTAACTCTTCAAAAAAATTAGTAAAGCACTTGTTTTAAAATTTAACCCAACAAAAAAGAACCATGACTAATTCATGATTCTTT
>JAOAQY010000011.1 GCA_025210965.1 Tissierellales bacterium | reverse complement strand
TGCAATTTAACAGTAGTCGTCCAATTTTCTGCATTTTTAGCAAATGCAACCCCCGATGAGCTAATTAGCATTGCTGATAACATTGTAATTATAATTTTTCCATAATTCATGTTAAATACCTCCCTATTTCGTCTCAGATATCATGTTATCATACTTTCATGTCCTATATGTATCGCGATTCTTAATTTAATCTAAAAAAACAAAAAGCACAGTACACAAGTAGTTTTTCACTACCTATATACTGCGCTTGTATCCTAGATCAAATCCCTCTCCTTTATGTAACCATATCTGCTCAATATTCTAAGGGTTTCAAGTGTCAACTTTGCCTCCCACTCATAATAAGCACCTTTGAAATCTCCTTCATAATAGGAATCTCCCCACGATGGACTGATTTTACCATACTGTTCTAATTCATCTAGTAATTGATTTATATGTGCTTCTATGAGACTTGTCTCTACTCCAAATTTTTTATGATCGGGTGCTTTTACGAAATCTAGTGGTCTAGGAACATATCCTTCCCATTTTTTACGATTTCTAATAAGCAATTTATCTACTGCCTCTTCTATTTTTCCTTCTATTTTTCTCTGATCTTCTTCATCTAATTCATAATACAGCTTAATATAACAATATATTTCATGCTCGGACTTAAATTCCTCTTTTTGAAGCAACTTTTCTATGGCAATATCTTTAAGTGCTCTAGCATCTAATTTCTTAACATATTTCCTATACCTGTAAAAATAAGCTATGATCTCTGCAGTAGGATTACCCCATGATGCATCTATTACAGTACTATTTTTTGCTATATCAAATTCCCACCAAGGAGTATGTGGGTAGTCATTCACTTTTTTTGAAACTGACCACCAGCCACTTCGATTTTCATCAAATACACCTTCTAAATATACGATTGCTCTTTGTATCGAATCACTTGCATCATATCTATCATCTAAATCTTTTAACAACCTTATGCCTATAGATGTAGCCATTGGTGATGATTCTATCATTCTAAAATCAGATTCTAAACCATTGCCAAATCCCCCATCTTCATTTTGAAAAGCTCTAACCGAATCAACGATTGATTTTCTAGTTCCATTGTAAAACAAATTTTCAAATATACTTTTTTCTATCTCGCGACCACGTTTGAATATAATTTCTTTCGCTCGATCAAAACCACTACGACTTAACGTTTTCATAATCAATCCTCCGTTTCACCAAATACATTTTGAATACGTTTGCAGATTAATCACAACTGTCTTTTTGTGATTGAATTTTCTGATATTTGTTTTCAAAATGATACCTTCTCTCCCACATTACTATTATAGCAACAAATTTTTCCAAACTCAATAATTCATATTTTATAAATCGTTTATGACTTTTGTTTACAGAATATTTACACTTTAATCATTGACAAATCTATACTTAGTTTCTATAATGAAGTTGTAAAGTAGTTAGCACTCACCGACGCAGAGTGCTAACAATTGCTTTGGAATCTCTTTTTTAGAGGTTTGTAACTTATTACTATTTGTATATTTAAATTTAAGGAGGAATTTGTATGTTAAATCTAACACCTTACACTCGTCACTCTATGAAACCTTTTGATGAAGATTTTGCTTCAATGCAACGCATTTTTGATAATTTCTTTGACAGCAATTTCTTCCCAGCACATCGACTCGACAATGAAATGCTAACTTCTATGGGAAGTTTTAAATTAGATGTGAGAGAAGAAGATAATGCCTATTTGATTGATGCTGAATTACCTGGCATCTTAAAAGAAAATATTGACTTAAATTACCAAAACGAACAATTGACCATTTCTGTTAAACAATCAGAAGAAGTTGATAATTCTAAAGATAATTATATCCATAGAGAACGTAAATTTAGCGCTATGCAAAGAAGTATTTACCTAAAAAATGTTAAATCAGAATCAATAAGTGCTAAGTTAGAAAATGGTATTTTGAAAATTAATGTTCCGAAATCTGAATTAAGCGAGTCAAAACGAAGTATATCTATAGACTAAACTAGATTTATAGATTAATGCTTTGATATAGCACTGACATGTTTATTTCAAAAAAGCAAAATAAAAATAGCCTAAGTCTTCAATTATGTATTTGAAAACTTAGGCTATAACTTTTTTGTATAAGTTACGCTGCTTTTACATTATCTATTTTATTTGATTTACTTTTAATAATACTTCCTATAACTCCCAATATTATAGCAGGAACAATCCAAGCAAATCCCTGATTTGAAAGCGGTAGCACTTTCGTCCAAGCAAAACCAAATACTTCTGAAAAACTCACTATAGTCGCTCCAATTATAGCGCCTCTGTAAGCATTAGGGTTAACAATCCATTCGCTAAATAAATTCATTACAATAATTAGTATAACTATAGGATACGATATAACCAAAAGTGGAACTGCAAGATTAACTATTGCCTCTACGCCTTGACTAGCTACATAAATACTAGATAAACATACTAAAGTAACTACAAGCTCGTATTTTATTTTACCATTCGTAAGCTCATCAAAGAAATTTCCTACAACAGCCGTAAGACCTATTGCAGTGGTAAGACATGCAGCTGAAACTGCCAAACAAAGCCCTAATTGACCTGATTCACCTAATACTCTTCTTCCTATTTCAATCAAAAGCCCTGCTCTACTAAGAGGCGCTTCATATAAACTACTAGTCATAGCTCCTATGTGTATTAGACCCATATATACAAATGCTAATCCTAATCCTGCAATAATGCCTGCCTGCGTTGCTAATTTTAACTTTTCTTTACTTTCAGTATATCCTTTTTCCTTTAACGCAACTAATGCGAGCCCTCCTAATAGTATAGAGCCTAGAGCATCCATAGTTTGATAGCCCTCTGAAAATCCACTTCCAAATGCCAAACCAGTATCTTTAAAAACAGGCTCTCCAATAGGATTTAGTACTCCTTTAAATATTATTATTCCCATCATCAATACTAAAAGTGGAGTCAATATTTTACCTATTTTATCAACCACGCCAGATGGTTTTATAGTAAAAGCCCACGTAATCACAAAATAAATAACTGCAATCCATATTGGTTTTACTCCTGGAATCATGGGTTCAATTCCAACTTCAAACACTGTTGCTGCAGTCCTAGGTATTGCCAATACCGGTCCAAGTGCCAGTATTATAATTACACTCAAAATTTTGGTAAAAAGTGGATGTACTTTATCCGATAAATCTGCAACTGTACCTCCATTTTTACAAAGTGCTATAATTCCAAGTATAGGAAGTCCTACACCGGTAATAATAAATCCTAATGCTGTCGTAAACCATTCACTTCCAGCTCCATATCCAAGCGTTGGTGGAAATAATAAATTTCCTGCACCAAAAAACATTGCAAATAGTGCTGCTCCAACAACTAGAACATCTGTCATTTTTCTCAAGGTCAAGCCCTCCTCATTCCAAATTATTCTTCACCTCGACTATTATAACACCCTTTGACTAAAGTGAATAGCGTTAAGTCAAAAATCATGACTATTTTTTATCAATCTTTTACTATTTCTTTTCACTGAGTGCTCTGAGTGCCTTCTTTGCTTCCTCAAAATCCTCTCCTAGCCTCTCTGTTGTGAATGATTCATTATAAACATAACCATATACGGTATTAGAAACTGTTCCTTCTAATCCTACCTCTGCCATAATTTTTTTAAATTCTGCTAATTCTTCTAATAATCCCATAAACTCGCCTCCTTCAAAATTTTAAATTTTTCCAAAATCCCTTTTTAAATTTTACCCACAATTTGTAAATTGACTCATTTTTTTAAGTATATGCTTTTTTTCATTCACCAACGCATTGCTTTTGATAAATCTTCTCAATTTGTATTGACTTCATTTTTGAAATATATTACAATTTTATCAAAGAATCTGTGATTTTTGCAAATTTTGGGTATATTATAAGCGGACAATAAATTTACATATCATATTTTATAGGAGGAATTTATTATGAATAAATTATCAAAAAAAGTATTATCTATTTTACTTATCAGCATTTTCTTTTTAATCACTCTTTCGGCTTGCCAAGGAGCAACATCTAAAGAAAGCACAAATGAAAAACCAAATGTTATTACAACCACAACTATGCTAGCAGACTTAGCTAGTGTAATAGGCGGTGATGACGTAAATGTTGAAGGTCTTATGGGCCCTGGTATCGATCCTCATCTCTACAAGGCAAGTGCCGGTGATGTTACAAAAATGCAAGAAGCGAATTTAATCTTCTACAATGGGCTTCATTTAGAAGGCAAAATGGGCGAAATATTTGAAAATCTAGAATCTAGCGGGAAATTAATTGTCGAAATAGCAAATGGATTACCTGAAGATTCTTTAATAACTCTTGATGATTCGGATTTGCACGATCCACATGTTTGGTTTGATGTTAATCTCTGGAAAAATGCTGCAACTGTAGTCAAGGATGGCTTGATAAAATTAGACGAATCTAAAAAAGATGCATTCGAAAAACGCTATGAAGATTATATGGCAAAATTGGATGAACTTGATTTGTATGTTAAGAACAGGTCAGAAGAATTGTCTGAAGGTCAGCGCGTTTTGATAACTGCTCATGACGCATTCGGATATTTTGGAAAAGCATATGGTTTTGAAGTTATGGGGCTTCAAGGAATATCAACTGCATCTGAAGCTGGCACTGGAGATGTAAGAGACTTGGCTGATTTTATAGTAGAAAACAAAATTAAAGCCGTATTTGTAGAATCATCAGTTCCAAAGAAAAATATAGAAGCTTTACAAGAAGCTGTTGCATCTCGAGGCTTTGAAGTAAAAATTGGTGGTGAATTGTTCTCCGACTCACTTGGATCACCTGATACTGAAGCTGGAACTTATATCGGAACTGTGACATCAAACATAGATACAATAGTTGATGCATTAAAATAGGAGGTTTTTATGACAGAAAGAAACAATGTAATAGAAGTTGAAGATATGACTGTTGCTTATCAAATAAAACCAGTTCTATGGGACATAGATTTGAGTGTCCCTCAGGGCGTTCTAATGGCTATAGTTGGTCCTAATGGTGCTGGCAAATCTACGCTTATAAAAGCAATGCTTGATTTAATAAAGCCAATTTCAGGGAGCGTTCTCTTCAATGGCCTCCCTTATTCGTCTCAAAGAAAGCACATTGGATATGTGCCTCAAAGAGGTAGTGTCGATTGGGACTTTCCTACAACAGTTCTTGATGTAGTTTTGATGGGTCGCTATGGTCATATAGGTTGGTTTAAAAGACCTAAGTCTAGCGACAAAAAACTCGCACTAGATGCTCTCAAAAAAGTAGGCATAGAAAATTTTGCATCTAGACAAATCAGTCAATTGTCTGGTGGTCAGCAACAAAGAGTCTTTTTGGCAAGAGCATTGGTTCAAGATGCTGATCTCTATTTCATGGATGAGCCTTTCCAAGGAGTAGATGCAAAAACAGAAAGAGCCATAATTGATTTGCTCAAGGAAATGCGCTCAAAAGGTAAAACTGTAGTTGTAGTTCATCATGACTTACAAACTGTTCCAGAGTATTTTGATTGGGTTACTCTTTTAAATACTCAAATAATAGCAAGTGGTCCAGTCTCGGAAGTTTTTACTGATGAAAACTTAAAAAAAGCATATCGTAGCACTGGTGCTGTTCTGAAAGGTTAGGTGATTTTTATGGACAATATACTTGTTTTTTTATCAGATTACACCTTACAATTAGTTGCTCTAGGCTCAGCTTTGCTAGGTGCTATAAGTGGAATAGTTGGTAGCTTTGCAGTATTAAAAAAACAAAGTTTACTTGGAGATGCTGTGTCTCATGCAGCTCTACCTGGCATAGCTGCCGTATTTATACTAACTCAATCTAAGCACACTGAATTTTTGCTCATAGGTGCTCTAATTACTGGGCTTCTTGCAACCCTTTTAGTCCATTTGATTGATCGATATTCTAGAATAAAATTTGATTCTGCATTAGCTCTTGTTTTATCTGTATTTTTTGGATTTGGTCTAGTTCTTCTTACTCTAATTCAAAAGATGCCAAATGCAAATCAAGCAGGATTGGATAAGTTTATATTTGGTCAAGCCTCGACTCTTCTTAGAAGAGATTTAAATACTATATTTATTACAGGAATAGTTGTTATTGTACTGGTTTTACTATTCTGGAAAGAACTCAAAATTTCAACATTTGACCCAATTTTTGCAGAAAGTATAGGGTTTTCAGTTAAAAAACTTAATTTATTGCTCTCTGCTCTAATAGTAACTGCGATAATTATAGGTCTACAAACTGTAGGTGTAATTTTAATGAGTGCAATGCTTGTCGCTCCTGGAGCTGCAGCAAGGCAGTGGACTGACAAATTATCAGTTATGACTATACTCGCTGCTTTATTTGGCGCCATCAGCGGTATAATTGGTACATTAATTAGTTCATCTATTCAAAATATGCCTACTGGACCATCTATCGTTATTGTAGTAAGTTTAATTGTTCTGATAAGTATGAGTTTTGCGCCAAATAGAGGACTTGTATGGCAACAAATTCGCGAAATTAAAAATAGAAAAGATATAAAAGAGGATAAGGTTTTACTTAATCTATATTATCTGGCAATGAATCATGACAATCCACGTCATGCTCATAGTTTGTCGACTATAAAACCGATACAAACAAAAGCAGGTAAAAAAACAGAACATTTAGTTGCTTGCCTTAGAACTCTAGAATCAAGAGGATTAGTTGAAGAAGCGTACTTTGCAACTTGGGCTATAACGCCTAAGGGAATGGACTATATAAAGTCACATACAGTATTGAAAGAAGGTGTGCAATAATGACTCCACAATTAGAAATTCAATTAATCGCCGTTATAGTAGCTATAGCTTGTGCTTTACCTGGTGTATTTTTAGTTTTAAGAAAAATGGCGATGATGTCTGATGCCATAACTCATACCATATTGCTTGGTATAGTACTGGCCTTCTTTGCTGTCCATAGTTTAAACTCACCATTGCTTTTAATTGGTGCTACTCTCATGGGACTTCTCACTGTATACTTTGTAGAGATATTGACTAAAACCAAGTTAGTATCTGAAGACTCGGCAATTGGTTTAGTCTTCCCACTTTTATTTAGCTTGGCTATTATACTTATATCTAAATATGCTGGTTCTGTACATTTAGATACTGACTCTGTACTTCTTGGAGAGCTTGCTTTTGCACCTTTTAATAGACTCAAAATAGCTGGTATTGATTTTGGAGCTAAAGCTCTTTATTCTATGGGAGTAATTCTCATATTGAATATCGGGTTTATATATCTATTTTTTAAAGAATTGAAATTAGCTACATTTGATGCAGGATTAGCCGCTGTACTTGGTTTTTCACCTATAGTGCTTCACTATGCTCTAATGGCTTCTGTTTCAATAACAGCAGTTGGTGCTTTCGAAGCAGTTGGCTCTATTTTAGTAATTGCTTTCATGATAGGCCCACCGATTTCCGCTTATTTGATAACTGATGATCTGAAAAAAATGCTATTTATCAGTGCTATTTTAGGCGCTATAAATGCTCTGCTCGGATATCAACTCGCATTTGCAATTGACGTATCCATCGCAGGTGCAATGGCTTCTATGACCGGATTAAGTTTTTTAATAGTATTTATACTAGCACCATCTAGAGGTCTAATTACAGTTATTAGAAGACGAAATTTCCAAAAAATAGACTTCACTGCAAAATCAATGCTTTTTCATATTTACTATCATGAAAATGCCAAAAATGCGAAAGTGGAAAATGGAATTGATACAATATATGATCATCTTAACTGGCCTAAGCATTTCTTAAACAAAATAGTAATAAAACTCAAATCTGAAGGCCATATTATCGAAGATAATGATATGTTTAAACTGACAGATAGTGGCCGTGAATTTGTGATAGCGAGTTACAAAGATATTGTGGAAAATTAAAAGAGATGCGAAAGCATCTCTTATTTTCTATCCGAAACATATACAACCCAATAATCTTCACCATATGGAATTCCATTTACTGTATTCCAAACTCTAAAATTTCTAGATTCTGTATTTCCATGGGCTGATACTT
>JAOAQY010000010.1 GCA_025210965.1 Tissierellales bacterium | reverse complement strand
TTTGCAAATAATGAGTATCAAAAATATTTGGAGGTGAAGATTTTTGTCTATGGGAGAAAAAACTTTAGATTATAATTACAAAGATAATTCGTTTTTGATGGAGATTTTCAAAGAAGCTATGGAGGCAAAGCCCCTTATAGAAACAGAATTGTTAAAGAATGAATATAAAGGAATTGCGGGTAAGACTGTTGATATGAAGCTAGGTGCAGTATATGCTAAGGCTATTCAATCACTTGCAGTTATGACCACTAAAAAATCAATATTAGATGCTACAGGTATGGGAATCAACAAGGTGGTTACAAAAGGAGCATCTTTAGTATCAATTACAGATTTTATTGGAACACTTATGAATGATATAGTTTATGGGAAGTCGAAAGATAAAGGAAGGAGTATAATGGCCTTGACTAAATCGGGAGCAACTATTTTGGTTGATGGTTTGGATTTGGCTAAATTTTTTATAGATGCTAAGATTGATGCAACTAAAAATGGTGTTACTTTTTCAAGTAAGTTGATGGAGAATTGTTTTAAGCTAGAGCCGACAGATCCACTTTGGCCTAAGACTTATGATTTGGAAACTAGAAGTATATCAAAAAATTATGGATTAAAAACTGCTGTCAATGGTGAAGTAGCAACAGATTCGGTAGAACTTTTAAACTATAATAAGCTATCTGCTGATGATCTTGTAGATACAGGATTTGTTGACAAAATAGATGATTTAGATGATTTAAGTAAATTGTCCGGAGCAGGAAGTTCAGCTAGCGGGAAATTGAGTTTGAAGTCTATTATGAAAGCGAAGCTAAATAGAGCGCAGATGAAAATCGGCAAAATGCTTGGCATGGCAGATGATTATGACACGCTTACTGATTTTGCAAAGTATGATTATTTGATAAGTAAAAATCATGCGATATCGGCTAGTGGAGGTGCTAGTAGTAGTACTGGAAAAGTGAGCAAGTTGTCGAAATTTAGCAAGCATTTTGGAACTGGATTAAATGTTGCTGGAGTTGGAATCAGTGGTTTAGGTCTTGGAATAAGTGCATATGATTTGGATAAGGCGATAGATTCTGGGGAGGTTAAACCGTCAGATGTAACTAGCGTCATATCATCTACTCTGAATATGGCTGGAGCAATAGCTGCATTTGCTGGTCCTCCTGGAATGATAGCATCAGCAGTTCTTACTACTATAGCAGGTGTAGTTGATATGACAGGTGCTATAGGAGATTTACCAGAAGATCCATCGGCTAAACAAGTTATCCAAGCTATGGGTAAAGCCTGGGCTTTTGCAAAAATGGTTGGGGCTGGAATGCAGGCAGAAGAGTATAGAGAAGCTATGAACAATGCCGATAACCATGTAGATAAGGACATCTATAAAAAGTTCTACCAGATAGAGTGTCTTAGAGCGACTCCTCTTTTGAATTTCTTTGATTTCATATACGGTGATGTAATGAAAAACGATGCTAGAGAAGAGCTCGAAAAAAAATATGGTAACTCATTAAACGATGTGGTACAAGGTGTATTTAAAGATAGGATAAAGAGCAGTGTAGATGCATATGTGTTAAAATTGACAGAGGTCTTTGGAGACAATACTATGCAATTTATTACTATGTCATCGTTTGGAGCAGCAGGTTCGCTTTATGACGGACAGCTCCCAGATTATGCAATTGTAGATTATACAAGACATGGTGGTAGTGGTGAAGAAGAGTATAAAGCCGATCCTATTTTGAAGATAAATAAGGATAGTAGTTCAAGCTCTAGTTCTAGTTCAGATGGAACTATTGCATCGATAATTTCTGGCTCTGCTAGTAAAGATGATGGACCAAAGGCGTATTCAAAAGAGTATATTAAGTCACAGGCTGATAGAATGATTTGGCTTGGAAATAGACCTATAACTGCAATTGTGTTCCAAAAAGCGATATTAGAACAACTTTCAGCGCAGTACTACACAGAGTTTGTGGATAGCGGTGAAAAGAATGTATTTGGAACATCATTGCACAAAAAAGCTGGAAAGGCTGGCACAGGTGTATTAGCAGAGTACAAAATTGTAACAGGGGCAAGTGAAGTAGATAATTTAGTTATGTACAGTCTATCTAGTGTTATAAAACCTATATTTAGCTTTGGTTCACATGATAATACTTTAATATTCAATAAACCTATAATTGCAGATGTAAAGCATCATAAATCGATACAAGCTGAAGCCGATGGTGGAAGAGGCGAAGACATTATAAACTTTGGTGATATTGCATCTAAAGAGAATCAAGTTTTCAATATGGAGTACACATTTGAAACAGGGGATAATGGCGAACGAGATAAAGAAAGTAGAAAGCACATAAAAGGTGGTACACTTACACTTACGACTGATTATTTAGCAGAGGAATCTGGTGATGAGTCGAAAATAGTTGCTAAGAATTTTGAAACATTTGTATTGCCATCTTTGAGAGGTGCTATAAATAAGTTTGTTTACAAACCAGGTTATAAAATTGGTTCGGAGCTAGATGGTGTTAAAACACTAAAAATTACATCTAGTGAAGGGACAAAGTCA
>JAOAQY010000009.1 GCA_025210965.1 Tissierellales bacterium | reverse complement strand
ACTATACAATGTAAAACCAGTCTGATGATTGATTTACCCAATTAATCCAATAATTGAAAAATAAACTACGGGGATAAACATTGCAGGAAGCATATTTCCTACTTTTATTTTGGTAATTTCTAGAACATTCATGCCTAAAATAAATACAAGTAATCCACCAACTGCAGATAGTTCGGTGATAGCTTCCATAGAAATATAATTTGCCACTAGTCCAGCTAGAAGCGTTATAGACCCTTGATATATTAAAACCACTACAGCTGATAGTGAAACTCCAATACCGAGGGTTGATGAAAATATTATAGCAGATATTCCATCTAATACAGATTTTGCAAAAAGAGTGTCATTGTTGTTACTTATGCCACTTTCTATAGCTCCAACTATAGACATAGCACCTATGCAAAATATTAATGTAGCTGTTACGAAACCTTCTGCTATGTTGCCTCTATGGTTCTTAAATTTCTTTTCTAAAAGCTTACTAAATGTTTCTAAGCGATCTTCTATTTTTAAAAATTCACCGATAAGGGCTCCTAAAGTCATGCTACATATAAGCAAAAGAATATTTTTTGTTTCAAAAGCACTTTTTAGACCTATTAGTATAACAGATACGGATATAGCTTTTAGTAGTATATCGCTGTATCTTTTACTAAGAGTATTTCCAAATGCATTTCCGACACTACCGCCGACTGCTATACTTAGTGAGTTTACAATTGTTCCTAACATATAATATCTCTCCTTTATATTTGAAAATTCATAGTTGCGAATTCACTTTATAATAAATATAATAAACTTGACACTTACTGTAATGTCAAATGTTATTTTCGGGAGGTCTAAATGGATATTAAATTTAGTGTGAAAGAATTGTCTCAAATTGTAGGTATTTCTAGCCGCAATATAAGATACTATGATGATATAGGCTTGTTCAAATGTAGTGGGAATTTAGATAATGGATATAGATATTATACAATTGATAAAATAGAGGAAATTTACATAATTAACTATCTGAGACACATGGGTATTTCTATAAAGGAGATAAAGAGTCACTTAGAAAATCGTAATATAGACGAGTACGATAGTATATTAAATAATCAATTGGATAAAGTCACCGCTGAAATATTGAAATTACAGAGGATACAATATCAAATAAAGAGGAGAATTGCTTCATTAGATTTTATAAGGAGTATACCTCCGATTGGAGAAATTTTTGTTCAAACGCTACCTGCACTTAGGATTATTAAGCTGGAAAAAGAGATAAAAGGACAGATTGATTGGGAAGTAGCTATTAGAAATATAGATAGTGGAGAGGGATTGCCAACAGGTGCATTCGTAGGAGATATAGGTTTTTTTGTGGATATGAATGCGGTTAAAACTAGAGCAGCTGAGGAATTTACTGGTATGTTTTTAGTGGCAGATGATCCTATATATGATATGTCTACAAAAACGTCTGAACTAAAGTCTGGAAAGTGGTTGAGCGTTTTTGTTAAAGGAGATCATCATGAAGCTAGGATGTATTACGATGATTTGCTCGATTATGCGTTAGAGCATGAATTAGAATTGGATTCATATGCTGTAGAGAGAACACTGATAGATCATTATATTTCAAGTGATCCTAATCTTCACATAACTGAAATATTGATACCGATAATGGGATAGAAAAATGTTGACCTGACTATAGGTTTATACTTTAGTATCAAAGGAGTAGAGTATTAAATTGCTTTTTTATTTTAACAATTGAAAGGGGAGCATTGGTTGTGAATGAGAAGAAAAGATTGGTGAGGGAATATAGACAGGTATTATGTGGGAGAAAAGAACAAATTTTTAAGTTATTGTGTCCGGTTCGAGAAAAAGAATGGCTTAGTGGTTGGGATTATACTATGATATATTCGGAAAGTGGATTTGCTGAAAAAGGATGTGTATTTGAAACTGATAATGATTTTGGAAAATATCAATGGATTATTACTAAACATGACATTGATAATTGTGAAATTCAATTTGTTAAATTTGTATATGACAAGCTGGTAGTAATTATAGATTTAAACTTATTTGATGGAGATAACTGTGAATCGTATTGTGATATTAAATATACATTTACTATAATCGATGAAGCATTGGTAGAAAAAATTAATAGAGAAAACACTCAAGAAGTATTTGAGAAACATATGAAATTGTGGGAAAATTCGATTAATTTCTTTATCGAAAATGGCGAAATTTTGAAATGAAACGCATTAGGTAAAGTAAGGAAAAGGTGGTAATAAAATGTTTAAAATTGGAGAGTTAGCAAAACAATTTAGTATATCAAGAAGTACTTTACTTTATTATGATAAAATTGGGCTATTAAAACCTACAGAGAGAAGCTCGAAAAATTATAGGCTTTATTCAAGTGCTGATGTTGACAGGTTAAAAATAATAATTCAGCATCGTGAAGCTGGAATTGAACTTAATGAAATTTCAAAGTTATTTGATATAGAAAAAAATAATTTAACTGATATATTGACTAGACGATTGGAAAATATTCAGGGAGAGATTATAATGCTTAAAAAGCAAGAACGTATTATACTAGCCATATTGATAGATCAAGTTACTAGAAGTGATAAAATTATTTTCGATAAAGCTTCATGGAGTACATTGCTAAGTAATCTAGGTTTCAGTAATAAAGATATGATGGATTGGCATAAGGAATTCGAGATAAATTCGAAAGAAGAACATGAAAGATTCTTAAAAGCTATTGGTATGTCAGGAAAAGAAATAAAAGATCTAAAAAAAATGCTTATTTGATTATATTGATTTGCGTCATTGTTAGAAGTGGTATTGTATGTAAAAATGAAATATAAAATACGTATCTAAAGGGGGATTTTGATGCGAAGTGAAAACGCTATAATGTCAGAATTTATGAAATGGGCAAATAGTAATGAATCAGTTAGAATGGCTATATTAACAAGTTCAAGAGCTGCTAAGAAATGTGAATTAGATTTCTTGTCAGATTATGATATCGAGTTGTATGTTTCTGATATAGGGGTGTTTATGAGCGACGAATGGCTAAATGTTTTTGGAGATGTAATGGTTAGATGGCCGTATAAACCTAGGTGTACTGGCGACGAAGGATGGATTACAAGGTTGGTTTTGTTTGATGATGGAGTGAGAATAGATTTTCAAATAACAGATAATAGGAATATAGAGTTTGAAAGGTATAAAAATGGATACAAAGTATTGCTTGACAAAGATAATCGTACAATGGATATACCAGATGCAACATACGATGAATTCATAATAAAAAAGCCAACTAGAGAGGAATACGAAACAGTAGTAAATGAGTTTTGGTGGAACGTGTATTATGTTCCTAAGTATCTCTGGAGAGATCAATTGCCATTTTCAAAATTCATGCTTGATAATATTTTGAGATACGAATATTTACATACTGTAGTAGATTGGTATATAGGTTTAGAGCATGATTGGAAAATCGAAACTGGAGCGTTAGGCAAGAAGTACAAAGAGATTTTAAGCGCAGATGATTGGAGTGAATTTGAAACAACTTATGTAGGTGGGGGAATTGACGAGAATTGGAAAGCGCTGAAGCGACTAACTAGTTTGTTTAGAAGATTGGGAAAGAAAATATCTGATGAGCTTGGCTATGAGTACCCAGATGAAGTTGATAGAAAAGTTATGATATTTTGTGAAAAGATAATGGATACAGAAAAGCTGAAGAATTAGATAATAATATTTTGTTTATATATGAGAAACTCCTATGATTTAAGTTATAGGGGTTCTTTTTTTATTGATTCGAATATTTTAGATACAAACATTGACAAAAAGATAAAAAGAAGATAAACTTGTCGTAACAATAATTGTCGTGACAAGTTTATGTTTGGAAGGAGAAATTAAAATATGGCGTATAGAGCAGAGGATTCAATAGAATTGTTGCTCAGTAGAGTATTGTCTAAGTGGAGACGTACGATATTGAAGGAATTTAAAAAATATGATATGACGACAGAACAATGGTCTCTTTTAAATCGATTATGGGAACAGGAGGGAATATCACAAACTAAATTAGCTCAGATGACATCAAAAGATTTACCTACTATAACTAGAATATTAAATAAAATTGAAAATAAAGAATTGATAGTAAGAAAAAGCGATCCAAATGATCGCAGAGCTTCTTTGATATTTTTGACTGAAAAAGGAAGACTTTTGGAGGATAAATTGAATCCAATTGCAAAAAATATTTCTGAAAGGGCATTGGAAAACATATCAGGAGAAGATATAGACAAGCTAAAAAAAGTGTTAAATAACATATTTATGAATTTGGAGGAGATGTAAATGGGTATTAGAAGTACGGCAAAAGCTGTTATATTTAGACAGGGAAAGCTTCTTTTAAATAAATGTTTTGACGAGCATAATGGTAGCTATTATTCACTTCCAGGAGGTGGACAACATACTGATGAAACAATTCATGAAGCTTTGATTCGAGAGTGTCGAGAGGAGACTGGCTATAGTGTAATTCCGGAAAATTTTCTAGCGCTATGCGAAGAAATATGTCAAAATCCAAAAACTAGAGAAATTAATCCAGAATACATACACAAGATGTATCACATTTTTTTATGTACTATAGAATCAGATAAAGTGCAGGAGCCTACAGAGGTAGATGATATGCAGATCTGTAGCGAATGGATAGAATTAGATAAAATCGATAATATTAGATTGATGCCAGAAATGTTAAATGGCAAGATGAAAACACTTGTAGATACTAAAATTCCAATGTTTCTAGGTGCAAAGAGAATTGATTATAATCATGGATAAAGATAAATCTAATCAAATAGCTAGATGAAAAGTTATTATATTGAAATTATATTCATGGCGTAAAAATAGACTGCAGGTTAATATGCAGTCTGTTTTTTTATTTAGCAATTTTTAAATTTTACTTATCTAAAGCATTGTAAGCTTCTAGGAAAAAATTTAAGTTTTCACATCGTAATTCGATGTCTTTTTTCCATTCTTCGAGTTCTTTATATCCACTTTCGGTAATAGAATAATATTTTTTTGCGGCACCTGATGATGAGGTATCCCATTCAGATACAACAAAGCCATTATTCTCTAGATTTTTAAGAGCTCTATAGATAGCAGCACTATCAATTTTGCTATGTGGTAATTGTGTTTCAAAATTTTTTAACAGTTCAAAGCCATAGGATTTTTTGTTAGCTAAGAACAATAATATAAAAGCAGGACAATGCCTACCAGTTTTACCTTTCATGAAATCACCTTTCTCAATGAAATATATGTTAATTACATAGTACTTTATAGCGCGGTTGTTGTCAAATAAGGACTACTAGCTAGCCATTTCACTAGCTAATAAATATACTTCTTCTAAACTTTCTTTACTTGTAACTTTTTCTATGATAAAAGCACCTATAAGAAATACTGACAAATTTGATATCACATGAATAATAGTAAATGTAGCACCAAATGAGGTGTACTCATAAGCAAGTAGTGGAAGTTTTGAACTAGACCAAACACCTAGAAAGAAAAGTACATATGCAAATCTAGCCTTCTTTTTCATCAGTATAGCAGCTATAGGAAATGCTGCATATAATGGCCCAGCGGCTAATGAACCGAGAATTAATGCAATAAAAATTCCTTTAATGCCGGAATTTGGACCCATGTATTTTATCATGGTTTCTTTTGGAACCCAAACATCTAGTAAACCTATTAGTATTAGGATTGGAGGAAGAACCTGAAGCATAGATTTAAAATTGTAGACTGTTTGCTTTGAGGCTTCGATACCTATGTCATTACTGAAAATATACACTGAAATTAACAAGGTAATCATGAGAATAGACCAAAAATATTTTTTAATTAAATTTTTTATATTCATTTACATCACTCTCCATACAATCAATGAAAACAAAATAGAAGCAACTACACCACTTAGATTTCTTAAGATAGAAGATTTTTTTCCGAAGTATTTAATTTCAACTCCGATTGAAATTATTCCAACAGCCATTAGACTAGATATAAAAGCTGCTATTTGAGGATAGCCAGCTCCATGAGTCAATAAATTAGCTCCTAAAGGAAAGGCAACAAAACTAGGCATAAATGCAACAGAACCTAACGTTAGTGCTAATAGTACACCCAAAATACCTGAATTCTCTCCCAAAATTAAACTTATTGTATGAGGACTTACTACAGCTAAAGTGATACCTATAAAAATCATAAGAGGCACAATAGATGGCATTAGTTTAGCAAATGAATTGAAGCCTATTTTTAATGCTTTTTTTGTTTTTTTGGCGTCCATGATAGTTGAAATAATTAAAAGTACAAATACTATTAAATACAATATATAAGTTGACATACAAAACTCCTTTCGTTTTACCAAAATCAAAACACAGATATATGTTAATAACATATTACTGTATGTGAAAGAGAAAGTCAAGAATATATTTGCATTTTGTTGAAGACTAAGAAGTTGAAAACCACCAAGTTGAAGACTAACAAATTATTAAAAAAGTGCATGGAAGTAAAATTAATTTAAATTTTTAAAACTAAAATTAAATTAATTTGTTCGAAAACTATATGTGATAGACATATTGGTGTAAATAACATGGCTTGAGCTCGAATAGATTTTGTAAAAATTAAAAATTTAATATATAAATGTGAATTAGTACTCAAAAATAGTTGTTGTTTACAAAGAAAGTGTGTAGTATAATCAACAACAGAAAACGAGAATGATATTCGATATCATTTTGAAAAATTGATTATATGGGGATTGAGAGGAATATGAAGAAACTTTTTGTTGTTTTTAGAGATTGTTTTGTTGCATTTCTTTTTTTGGTAACACTAAATTTTTTGTTGCCAAGATTGTTACCAGGGGACCCTATTGCATCTCTTGCAGGTGAGCAAGCATTATTTGATATGACACCACAAATTAGGCAAGAACTAGCAATGGAGTATGGATTAAATGAGCCTATACATATGCAGTTTTTTAAGTATATAGGCAATTTGATAGAGTTAGATTTTGGCTATTCTTATTATTACAAAGCAAATGTAAGTGAAATTATAATTTCATATATTCCGTGGACATTTATATTAGTATTTACAAGTATGATAATAGCTATAGTGATTGGCTATCACGTAGGAATCCACAGCGGATATAATGCTGGCAAAATTATAGACAAGTTATTGCTGAGTGTGATGATTTTTATAAGCGGTTTTCCACAGTTCTTCATAGGTATGATTTTTTTGATATTTTTTAGTGTTGAACTTAATTGGTTACCGATTGGAGGTGCAGAAACGTCTTGTTCAGGGCTTCAAGGCATAGAGCGATTGAAAGATATTTTGATACACATGGTTCTTCCAGTCATGACATTAGCTATTTCAAAAATTCCAAGTATATATCTATTGGTTAGAAATACGTCAATAAAAACTAGAGAGAGACAATTTATAAGAACTGGATTGGCGAAAGGACTTAGTGATAAAACGATTAAAAATAAATATGTTGGTAGAAATTCTTTTATTCCACTTTTGACAATGAGTGCTATAGATATAGGAAGAATGTTTGTTGGAGCATTACTCGTTGAAGTTGTATTTTCTTATCCCGGGCTTGGAACATTGATATATGAGTCAATAAAAGTACGAGATTATCCTGTTTTACAGGGAGTGTTTTTTATTGTTTCAATTATGGTATTAGTTTTTAATGGGATATCTGAACTTATTAATTACAAGTATGGAGGAGTAAAAAATGAAACTTAGTTTTAAAGAATTGAAGAAAGATAATTTCATGATGGTGGGAATTATTATTTTTTTATTATTGATATTTATAGGAATATTTGCTCCAATAATGAGTTCATATTCTCCCGTAGAATCTTCGAACCAAGTTTTTTTAAAACCGTCTATGAGTCATTTGCTTGGAACAAATGATATAGGACAGGATATATTTTCAAGGCTAGTGCATGGACTTAGAACATCTATCGTTACTAGTATAGCAGTTGGTATTTTAGCAACATTTATAGCTGCATTTGTGGGAACAATAGCCCCTCTTATAGGTGGCTATTTTGACAGAGTTGTTTTAAGATTGTGCGATATATTTTTAGTACTTCCAGAGTTTATTATTTGTTTGCTTATAGCATCGTACATTCAACCCAATATCGTAAATTTGATAATTATAATTAGTCTATTAAATTGGCAAGGTCCTCTAAAAGTAATACGATCGCAGGTAATAATTTGCAAAAATGATTTATCGGTGTGTGCGGCAAGAACATTTGGAGCCAGTAAAATATATATATTGAGAAAATATCTTATTCCTCAAATTTTTCCAATTGTAGTATCAACATTTATAAGAAATGCTAGGATTGCAGTTTTTATGGAGGCAAGCATAGCTTATCTTGGAATGGTAGATTCTGAAATGATTAGTCTGGGCAAAATCATGAGTAATTCAATGCTTTTTACATATTTGGATGTTTGGAAATGGTGGTTATTGCCAACGGGAGGTGTGTTAGCCGTGTTTCTATTATCACTTTCGTATATAGCGTACGGCATAGAAAATAGGAAAAATATATATTTGAAGGAGGGAGTATAGTGGTTAATATAAAGGAATTGAGTATTTCTTACGAAGGTAAAAAAGTTATAAGTGATTTGGATTTGAAGATAAATAGAAATAAGATAACAGCAGTTGTAGGAGAATCGGGAACCGGCAAAACTAGTCTAGCACTTGCATTGATGGGACTTAATAATAATGTAACAAAAGGTGAAATTATAGTAGAAAATGAGAATGTACTCATGTATTCAGAACAGAAAATGAGAGAGTACAGAGGTAAGAAAATTGGGATTGTGTTTCAAAATTCTGGAGATATATTAAATCCCACGGTAAAAATATTTAAGCAGGTTGCAGAATCTATGATAGAGCATGGTTTTTGTTTGAAATTGGAAGCTTATGAGAGGGCAAAAAAATTACTGTCTGATGTGGGAATAGAAAAGAAAGATCAAGAGGCTTATTCAAAGGAATTAAGTGGTGGTCAGATTCAGAGAGTTTTGATAGCTATGGCATTGGCTAATGATCCAGAAATTTTGATATTTGATGAGTTTACATCGGCATTAGATTCATTGACCAAGATGGAAATTATAAAACTTATAAGAAGGATTGCTGAAAACAAGACTATATTGTTGATAACTCATGATTTTTCAGTAGCAGAAAAATTAGCTGACGAAATAGTTGTATTGTATGGTGGTATGGTCGCCGAATCTGGTGAGGTAAATAAGATTTTAAAAGATCCAATACATCCATATACAAGAGGGCTACTACGATCTTATCCAAATATGTCAACTACGAAAGATCTCCAAGGAATAAAAGGAAAAGCTGAAATTTGTATTAAAGGATGTCCATTTGCAAATCGTTGTACTCAAAGTATAGGCAAGTGTTATGATACTAAACCAGATGCTAGATTTGTAAAAGGGAGAATGGTGGCATGTCACAGAAACGGTACTATTTGTTTATTAAAAGCATCAAAAGTTACAAAAAAATATAGAAAAAGATTAGCACTAAAAAATATAGATTTTAGTATATATGAAGGGGAAACGCTTGCAGTTGTTGGAGAGAGCGGTAGTGGGAAAACTACTTTAGCAAAATGTATTATGGGATTAGAGAATATGGATAGTGGAAAGTTGTTTCTAAATGAAGAAAAAATTATTACTAGAACAAAGAAATTTTATAAAGAAGCTCAAATTATATACCAAAATCCAAAATCATCAATAAATAGGGATTTTAATGTAATTGATGCAGTAAAAGAGCCTCTTGATATTCATAATATTGGCAGTGAAGAATATAGGATTGAAAAAGCAAAATCAGTGTTGGAAGAAGTTCATCTCCCAAATGATGACGAATTCATGAGAACTCTTACACACAAACTAAGTGGAGGGGAGAGTCAGAGGTTAGCAATTGCTAGATCACTTATACTAAATCCTAAATTTTTGATAGCAGATGAAGCAACTTCTGCGCTAGATGTAAGTGTTCAAGCAAAAATAATGAAATTGTTTATGGAATTACAAGAAAAAAGAGGGCTGACTTTACTTTTTATAACACATGATATTGCACTAGCTCGTAAAGTTAGTGACAAAATAATTGTATTAAAAGATGGAGAAATAGTAGAGGAGGGGAGTTCGGCAGATCTTATAAATAATCCCAAGAATGAGTATACAAAAAGGTTATTAGAGGCAAGTGCTAAAATTTTTTAATTGTATAAGGAGGAAGAAGTATGGTGAATTTTATAAAAAAGAGTTTGATTTTTTTTAGTGTGGCAATACTATTAGTTGGGTGTGTTTCAAAAAATGATACTCAAATTGATGATGCTGAAAATGATGAAACTACTTTGATTGAAAAAGGTGAAGATGGAAGTATTGCAGAGTACAGAATTCCAGATGCAAGTGGTAATTGGGGATATCCAACTCCATATGGTCTGATACCTAGAGGTCCGGGTTTTATACGTATGAGTTATGTTTTTGATTCGCTTATTTGGAAAGATAAAGATGGAAATTTTATACCTGCATTAGCTGATTCGTGGAAGTATGATGAGGGTGAAAACGCATATGTTTTTGAATTGAATGAAGCGGCAAAATGGCATGATGGAGAATTTGTAACGGCTGAAGATGTAGTATTTACAGTAGAATATATGAGAAAAAATCCACTTATGTGGCTTGATTTAAAACCGATAGAAGAGGTAATATATGTAGATGAATATACTGTAAAATTCAAATTGAAAGAAAAATGGGCTCCATTCTATGCTAATATTGCTGGGAGTATGCCTATATTACCCAAGCACATTTATAAAGACATAGAAAAACCAAATCAAGATTTGACAGAAGCTACAGCCATTGGAAGTGGTCCGTTTAAACTAGGTAGTTACAATGCTGAAAAAGGTGAATACATATTTGAGGCATTTGAAGATTATTATCAGGGAATTCCAAAAGTAAAAAAATTGAAATTTTTTAAGATGAATTCGCAGGTACAGCCTAAAGCTATTTTAAACGGTGAAGTAGATGGAATATTTACAAATGGAGATGCAAAAGTATTGTTTGAAGGAAAAAATGTCGAGACTATAAGTTCAATTGGTATGGTTACAAAGTTATTGTTCAATCACCAAAAAGAACCATTTGATAATAAAGAATTCAGACATGCAATTGCATATTCGATAGATACTGACAAAATTGTGGAGATAGCGCATAGAGGTCATGCTTTTAAAGGTTACACCGGCATTATTTCAGATCAAAGCCAGTATTTTGCTGAAGGCGCTGAACAATACGATTATAGTTTAGAAAAATCAAAAGAGATAATGGGAAAATTAGGATATGAGAAAAGTGGAGATTACTATGCCAAAAACGGTCAAGAATTAACTATTCAAATATTGGGTAATGAGAGAGTTCGAAGAGATGTTGATCTTATAGTAGAGCAATTGAATAAAGCTGGAATAAAAACAAAGGCTATCTATAAAGATATTCAGTCTGCCGATCAAATGCTTAGTAACTGGGATTTTGATATATCAATAGTTGAAACAGGAGCTATAGGTGATCCTATATTTCTAAATAGGAATACTATTGGAAATGGATTTAGTAGTGATAGATACTATGAATCTGAAGATATGATAGATATTTTAAATGATCAACTAAATGAAGTTGATTTACAAAAAAGAGCGAATAAGTTGAAAGATTTTCAGAAATTATATGCAGATGAATTGCCCGCATATCATTTGTATTATTCAGAGTTCGTGTTTGCATATAACGACAAACTTGAGTTGTACTTTACTAAAGGCGGAGTGTCTATAGGGATACCTTTAGCATTAAATAAAATGATTTTTTTGAAATAATTTTAGGGGGGAATTTGTTATGAAAGATATAGTATTAACACCAATAGGATTTATAAAATCTCCATTTGTGAATATAGAGGATATACCGCCACAAAGTGTATATGCACATGAAAAAACAGCGAGTATAGAGTTGTTAGAGGAGTATAAAGATGGGCTGAAAGACTTGGAAAAATGCGAATATATAGTTGTTCAATTTTATTTTCACAAATCGAAAGGCTACGATCTTTTGACACTTACACCGTGGAGCGATGAGAGAAAAGGTCTTTTTTCGACTAGATCACCAAGAAGACCGAATCCAATAGGAATTAGTATAGTGAAGTTACTTAAAGTAGATGGATGCAGATTAGAAATACAAGGTGTAGATATGTTAGATGGAACTCCTGTTATAGATATAAAGCCATATGTGGCAAAATTGAATCCAGAAATATAATCTAAAAACTTGACTCAAATTATATTTCATGATAAACTATCAAAAAATTAATAATATGCGTGCTAGTCTTTGCCCCCGGGTGAAGACAATATAGAGCACTGAGTCTCATTTCGTTAGGGCCTAGTTAACTAGGAGAAATGAGGCTCAGTGCTTTTTTGTTTTTAAATGAACGATACAAAAAAGAAAGGGGAAGATTTGATGACGAGTATAAAGGTATTAAGCAAGCAGGATATAAAAGATGTTCTTGATATTAGAGAGGTGATAGAAAAAGCTGAAAGAGTTTATGTCGCTAAAGTGAAAAATATGACTGAAGTTTGGCCAACTGTTTTTTATGATTTTGAATTAGGAAAAGCTGATATGGATATCAAATCGGGTTATTTGAAAGAAGAAAATTTATTCGGGCACAAGACAGTAACATGGTTTGGAGACAATGAAAGTAAAGGGATACCTACATTGATGGGGCTTTTAACTATATTTGATTCGACGACTGGAGAACCAATAGGTGTTATGGATGCATCTTATATTACTGGAATTAGAACTGGAGCGGCAGGAGCTATCGGGGCAAAGTATCTTGCAGATAAGACTTCAGAGAAGTTATTGATAGTTGGAGCTGGAAATCAGTGCAAGTTTCAAATAGCAGCTATGCTTACTGTTATGCCACAGGTAAAGACAGTAAAAATTGCATCGAGAAAATATTTGAAAGCCGTATCTGTAGCAGAAAAAATGAAAGAAGTAATGAAATCTGAATTTGACATTGATACATCGAATGTAGATTTTTTGGCTGTAGAAAATTTGGAAGAGGCAGTAAGAGAGAGCAAAATTATAGTTACGATAACGCCATCTAGAAAACCTATAATAAATTATGAATGGGTACAGAAAGGAACACACATATCTTGTATTGGAGCTGATATGAGTGGTAAACAAGAGATAGATGCTAAAATACTTGCATCATCTACTATTTTTTGTGATGATTACGTTCATTGTAAAGAAGTAGGAGAAATAGAAAGTGCTATCAAGGAAAATATTATTTCAGAAGATGATGTAAGTGGTGAGATTGGCCAAGTCATATGTGGTTTAAAAAAGGGGAGAGAACATTGTGATGATATAACTATTTTTGATGCTACTGGAATGGCGCTGTTAGATATAGTAACTGGTAATGTAGCACTAAAACTATCGGATGAAAAAAATATTGGTACATTGGTTGAAATTTAGAAGAAAGGGTGATTTTATGAAATTAAATTATAAAGAAGTTGAAAAAGCATATGAGAGGATAGCGGATTATATACCGATGACGCCTCTTGAAGAGTCATATTATTTAGGGGATGAGAATACAAATTATTTTTTCAAACTAGAGTCATTTCAAAGGGCAAAGAGTTTCAAAATCAGAGGAGCTCTAAATAAAATGCTGACACTTACAGATGCAGAGAAAATGGCAGGTGTTGCTACGGTATCATCGGGAAATCATGGAAGTTCAGTTAGCTATGCAGCATCATTACTTGGAATTGAAAAGGCTATAATAATAGTACCTGAAAACACCCCTAAGAGTAAAATTGATAAAATAGAGTATTTTGGCGGAACTGCAATGTTACTTGGAAAAGATTATGATGAGGCACATTCTTTGGGAATGAAATATATTGAAGAACACGATATGACCTATATAGATGCTTATTATAGTGATCCTAAGGTT
>JAOAQY010000008.1 GCA_025210965.1 Tissierellales bacterium | reverse complement strand
CCTGAAGATAACGCTCCAATGACAAGTCCCTGGCTAAGTCCTTGAATTGCATCAACTTCTCCACCACTGAAAACAACTGCATTTGCAGTATTTAGAGCACCTGCTATGATGAATACAGTTAGTGGTAAGATGCTTTTTTTCATGTTTGGAAACTGTTCTTTGAATATGTTCACTATGGTAATAGTCAATCCTGCTACAATAAATTCACTAAGCATCTTTATCATCGCCCTTCTCTATTAGTCTTGATATTACTGTGAAGAATAACCAATTTGGAATATTTTCACTCATTTTTGTTTTCCATGCATCAGGTGAATCTATTATTTTCATGTTGGCCAACTTTTCAAGTGATTGTTCTCCTAGTTCTTGCTGCCATTTTTCTATGCTTTCATTTTGTTTCATCAATTCTTTTACTTTGATTTTGAAGGCTTCAAATTCATCCCGATGATCTACAAAGTATTTCGGACAATTTTTCCAACCAACTACTTGCTTATGGGTCCAAATATCTGTTATTGGATTTAAGTCATATGTTCTACAAAGGTCTGCACATCTATTTGCTAGTGTTTCAAGTGTTTCTTTTGTCATGTTTCCATCCCAGTCTATATGAGTACACTCGATTCCGTAGGTACAATCATTTGGATAATTACTTAATCTAGCTAGCGCATCTTTAGTGTATTTACTTGATCCTACGTGATATGCCATTTCATTTGGTGGTATAACAAGCATTACATCACCATCTAAATCTATTATTTCATGTGCTGATCCATAACTGAAATTTCCACCTTTTCTATTTTCAAAGTAATTTCTATTTGCCTTAGCTGAAGAGTTGGGATTGGCGACCCAGTGGATCACCAATGCCTTTATTTTTTTCAGCGGTCTTTGAGGTCTACTATACTTATTTGGTGTTATAAAATTTTCTATGATTTTATATTTCATAGCTGCTACCTCCAGTTTATTTAAAAAGACCTACTTGAAGCGTATAAAAAAAGAAGCTCACAAAAGCTCCTACTAATAAGCCTATAAACCATCTCATCGTTTTTACCAATGATTTGATTTGCTGACATAAGTTTTTTATCTCAGCTTTTGCTTCAGATCTATATTGCTCAAGACCATCAATCCTTTCACTGTGACTATTTAGTCTTCTTTCATGTGCTTTGAATTTTTCATCTATGTTTTTGTGTTTTTCATCACAAATATTTGGATTCATAGACAATCTTCCTTTCTGTGTCTATTTTTTGTTTGCTTCTCTTCTGTATTCTCTTCTAACTTCAACTGCAGCTGCAAGTGCTTTTTCAATTAGGTCATAGAAACCGTATTTTGATTCAATATCTTTTTCATTATCATTAAGTGGTTTATCTGCAGCGATTTTAGTAACAGTTGATTCTATGCTTTTCATAAAGTCGTACTCTGCCTTGTATCTGTTTCTCTTTTCTTCTGTAGTACCTCTCTCTGTAAGAACTACTATCGCATCTAATGCAGTTCCAGCATCAAGAGTACTTTCAGCATCTCTTATTTGTTCTAACTTTCTTTGTCCTGGCTTTCCACCATATTCTACCTCAAATGCTCTTAGGTACATTTTTACTCTTCTTTTTGCTTCATTTAGTGATTCCATTTTCATCTCTCCTATTCGTTTTTTTAGTATTGTACTTCATTTATTGAAAAAGGTTCTTGTCCAAGAATGATTTCCAGACTTTCACCTTCTTCTATAATATTTTTTACTATGGCTTCTACTCTTTTATTTTGAGTAGTTTGCCACGCTTTATTTTGCACCGTAACTATGTCTCCTATATTCCAGTGCTCTTTATATTTAAATGGGCCTGTTAGAAGTATTTGATTTTCAAAAGAATTTACTTCTCTATAATCTGTCTCGAGTTTTTCTACACCTCTTTGTCTAAGTTTTTCTGCACTATTTAAGTCTCTAGCGTCTATAAAAACTTCTTTTCTCGAAAACCCTGATTCATCTCCAATGATTTCAATAGCTCTTTGGACTCCTTCACCTTGTCCAGCAACTATAGCTAAGTTTTTAGAAAACAAATTAGACTCTGTTAGATATTGATTGGCCACATTTCCATATCCTATTGAAAATATAACAGGCTTGTTTTCATTTTGCCCTGCAGAGTGATTCATGCCTGGTGAAACATCGAATATTATTTTCTTAGTTGATAGATTTAAATCAAGGACTATACCTAAGTCACCATACCTTGCTATTTTTACTAAGTCATTATATAGACTAGAATACCTACCTTCGTAATTGTATTCTTTTCCTCTAGTTTTATCTTGAGCAATTTCAATCAAGCTATAGCTTCTTTTTTCATCTAAAGGATTAACCAGTGAATCATTCACTAACTTTTTTATAACAGACTCTGCAGATGCTTTGATCTTTAAATGCGTTTCTCCTGGTGGTGGAATAATTATCCTTCTAGTCAAAACTTCCTTTAAATCTTTGCACTTTACTTTGCATACATTGTTTTCTGTAGACAATTCTCTATGCAATATAAAGCCTATAAAGTCATCATGTATCACGAAATAATCTTTTTTAAGATGTACTATGTTTGGATTTGAAAGAGATACTTGAAACTCAGCATCTCCCTTTTTAATCCAGTTTTTCTGCATAAAAAAATACTTTGGAGTCATATCACAAAGTAAGTTTAGTTTTGAGTCTAAAATCCACATATTTACACCTTTTCTACGAAAGCTGTCCTGTTGCTAAATAAAGAGCTACTGCATCTCTGTAGTTCTCATCTACTATTGGTTTATTACTTCCTTCTATTTCTTCAATGCTATATCTATCTACTTTTACTAGATAAGCATAAGCTTTTATCTTCCAACTATATAAATTCATTTTAACTACGCCTCCTTGTTATTTTGATTTTCGAATTTGGCCATCTTAGTTTCAAAAGATTCTACTTTTGAAGAAAGCTCAATCAATGCTTCAGCCATAAACGCTTTTTCTTCATCTACTAGATCATTTGTAGCATGAATTTCTTGACCTCTTTTTTGCATCTCTTTAACCTCTTCTTGATTAAAAGATTCTTTCTTAACTCCATGCTTCGTTATTACTAATTTATCAGTTTTCATCTACAACACTCCTAATATAATAAAACTAGATCCAGTTTCAAAGTAACCTTGAGATGGTGCCATTGATATTTTACTTATTTCAGAAACAGTACAGCTCCCTCCACCGTTTATGATAGTAGCATTTTTTTTGCAGACACATTTCCAATTAGTAAGAACCTCTAAATTTGATTCATACGGAGATTTAATATTCGCAATATCAATCACACAATAACTCATAGTATCTTTAGGGATTGCACCTTTTATCAAGAATTTGTCAGAACCAGCTGAGTTTGCAAATGCAAACGAACTACTACTTGAATTAATAAAGTAGTTTACATACTTATAATTTGAAAGAATTTGAGAATACTTAATATACAGATCTCTATCAAATGTTTTATCTGCAGATTGAGCTGATACGATAATCCTTATATACTTATACTTTTCTAAATCTAAATTCTCAAAGTCAATCCTTGCTGTGGTTTGTTCTAAAGTTACCTTAGCAATTAGTTTGTAAATATCATTGTCAACACTTAAGCCCTTCCAGGTTATACTAGAGTCTATTATCCTAGGTGTTTTATCTTCTAGCGTGCTTCTTGAAATTTCATACTTAATTTTTAACTCTTTATGCGATTTAGGATCTATATCTGATAGATTTATCATGTTAGTTCCTAATTTTGCGGTTTCTGATTTTATAACTACATCTGTATTTGACAATATTTTAGTAATTACAGCATTATTACTCTCTAAATCTTTTACCTCATACTTTAGATTTCCCCATTTCGAAACTAGTTTTGGATCTATATTTTTTTGAACTTCACCAGATTTTGAAGCTTCTACGACCCCCATCCTAAAGACTAAATCATCCCAAGATGACTCTGTTTCAGTAGTCCATGCATTAGTCGTTTTTACTAATGAAGAATTTCTAACACCTCCAAATCCACAAGTTGCTAATTTGATAGCAGAAGTTGCATTTACACTGCTTCCAAAGTTCGATAAGTTTAATCGAATTTCTATTTCATGCCCACGATCAATATCTAGGTTTAAATCTGCTCTTATAAACCGTTTCTCAACATCTGGAATAATAATACCAGGCAAGCGTTTCATTGCTGTTTTATCATAAACACTAAAACTTAAACTTTCTGGACTTCCTGTCACCTGGTCTATTTTAAATTCAATCCATTTTATATGAGTTATATTTTTAGTAAATTCAGAGTCGAATTTTTGGCCAACTCCACTTTGACTATTTGCTTCTTGACTCTGACAAGTAATTTCAGTGGTTTTTGTAGATTTAAGTTCACTATATATTTTTACTTCGTCTAAGCTTGCTATATCATTTTCTATTGTGCAGCCAGTATAGTCTGCTCCAAAGAAACCATAATCACTTTCATATCTTGCATAATCTTCAGGTTTTTGAGCATTACCTAATTGAGATAGTGGAACATTTCCGTTTTGATCTAGCGTAGGTATTCCATTTAATCTTCCTTTTTCAATAGCCAATACAAAGCCATTTGTTCTCTGCTCACTAAACCAAGTATCCCAAGCCTTTTTAAATTCTATTGGATTATTAATCCACCAATTTTTCCAATCAGAATCATAATTTGCAGTTTTGGTATTATACCAGGACTGAAACTGATTAAATATGTCTGTAGTATCTGCACTAATTAGAGAAGACGCTAAACCACAAACTGATTTATTTAGTCTCTCATCTGAAATTTGACTTTGCTCTATGAAACTCTTTCCTGCAATTACTCTTATTTGAGCTAATGATATTTCAAAAATATTTTCATCTCTTGTTAGTGATTTTACGCTAGGATTTTGTCCTGGTACTCCCTTTAATACAAAGGCCTTTATATACCTATGTTCTAGTCTTTTATCTAATCGAACAACCACTCTATCAATTCTATCAAGTGTCGGGTCTGCAGTATCTACTTGTATATTCAAAGGCTCTGACTCAATCTTATATAAATAGCCTTCCATCCAAGCATAACCTTCTTTTATTTGAAGTATCATATTAGTACCTGAACATATAACTTGTAGATTGTTACCGCCATTTAGTATTCCGGTTGATAAGACTTGCCTAAAATATTCAGCGAACTCATCTGCAGAGTAGGCTCTTTCATCCTCTACTGTAGAATCAAAAAAACTATATTTCTCCATATTGCATCACCTCTTCTATAAGCCTATTAGTCGTTCTTTGAATTTAATCTCCACTTTTGTCTTTTGTGAATCATTCCTACTTTCATAGCTTAAAATGTTTTCGCCCTGGACAAGTTTCCAAAATGTAGAGTCTAGATTAATTTGGCCAAAAGCATTTTCTTCTGATCCATTACTTCGCTTTATTCTTACTGATTTATTCATATCTGTTGTATCTATAAACAAAATGTCTCCGTCTTCAAGAGCACTATTTATTTCAATGAATTCTCCAGTTGTCAGATTGTTAACTCGTGGTTTAGTTCCGGGACCATGAAATGCTATTTTTACTGGAGTAGAAATTTGGCCATTATTTAAAATCTTTCGTTTTTTACCTCTTAAACTAAATCCAGTGGGTAGTTTAAACATTTTCATACCACCCATAAGAAATGATAATTCGCTAGATTCTTCATATTGTTTTAAAAATAATGGATTCGGAGCTACTAGATGAAACATACCATCTAAGATGTTACCAGATAGAGTTTCTAAATCTGGTATTGATATCTTTTCTGTAATTACCTCTAAGTCGGCATCCATATACTCGGTTGATATTACTAACTTGCCTGGTCCAATTAGAGGATTTGTTACTTTAAGTAACTTTTCTCTCATAGAATAACAACCCGATTCATCTTCAGATATAAGAGCAAAAGATATTGTTACTAATCGCTCATCTATGCTCAAGTCATCAAAACTTTTCCCAATTTGTTTAGGAGCTTTGGTCATTCTAACTATGCTATTGAATTCTAATCCTTCAATAGATTTAAATACAAAAGGAGCTCGATTACCGAACTCCAATTTGTCTCCATTTTTATTTATATAAGTTACTTTCATAATTAGCACTCCCTACCTAAACTTTATAGCTAAATCTCTCATGAGCATAGTTTCTTGTCTTTTAATAGTTTTTTCATCTAAAGCCTTTGGACTATTAAATGTATTTTCTACATTAATTGATGGCTTCAGCTTACTACCTATAGCATTTGCTAATTTTTCATAGTCAATATCTAAAGTAGATGAAACTTTAACCAAAAACTCCATATTACCTATATTAGTTAGTTTATCAATTAAATTCATTGAAGTGGCTGTATCAAGAACTGTTTCGCCACCCTCAAACCATCTTATCTCTGGACCTTCTTCTCCAACTAAATGCCATCCTCTTGTTGCATTATCAGTACCTTTTGCATAACCACCATTTTTACGCTTTTCTTCGTTTTTCTTTCGTTCTTCTTCATTTCTAGCCCAGGCATCTTTTGCTTTTTCTTCGCGCTCTTTTATGTCTTTGTCATAATCGCCATTGTCAGCTTTTTTACTAATTTCATCAGCTTTCTTTTTCCAATCATCACGCTTTCGGTCATTGATACCACCATTTTGAGCTATATCATACATTACATCTTTAGTTGGTTCATGGCCAGTTTCTTTTTTATATTTTTCTCTTATCTCTTTTGCAACTTCAGGATTTTCTTCTATGAACTTATCTTCTTCAACTCTCTCTTCTTGCATATCATCAATAGCTTTATCATCTAAGTCAGATTTATACTTCTTTCTCTCATAATTGTCATCATCTTTTCTGTCTTTATAATCATACTGATTGTATTTATCTCCCCATTTGTCAGTATAATTACCAAATTCATCATAAGAATTCGCTTTATGATTTGCTAGAGCATTGGCAAAAGTTCTTTGTATCTGTGCTGCTTTTGCTTTTGCCATACTAATAGCTTTATCAAACTCTTCTTTTAATTTTGTAGTAACATTAGCTGCTGCAGTTGTAACCAAATTTGTATTTTCTTTTATTCCAGTTGAAAACATTTCCATGAAATTAGGAGCCCATAGATCTGACTCTGAGCAATCACCCAATTTAGTTGGCGAGTTAAAACCTAAATAGTTTTTTATTGTAGTTGCTACGCTACCAACTGCTGTTGCTACTGTATCTATTGCACCATCAATTCCTTTTGCAACCATACTTACAAAGTTTCCACCCCAAGAATTTGCTGCTTTAGCGGACCCCTCTTTAGGTGGTGTAGTATCATTTTCAAAACCTAAAAAGCTTGCAATTTTATCAGCAACTTTTGATACTGCGTTCTTTATAGATGTGATTTTATCTTTTATTCCTTTAACGAAACTATCCATCATATTCTTAGCCCATTTAAGAGCAGAGTTCTTTAATTCAGTCCACTTTTTAATTATCAACTTTTTCTTTTCTTCTATTTGCTCGGTAGCTTTTTCTTTTAAAGTAGTGTATGAAGATATTATATTGTTTTTAAGTGTAGTCGTATAATTTTCTAAATTAGTCTTTAAATTTCTCCAATTGTTCTCAGCATTTTTCTTTAAGCTGCTTATAGTATTACCAATTCTAGTTTTTGCATTTTCCCACTTATCTTTAATGTTTTTTACTAAAGAACTAACATTTTTCTTTATATCTTCGCCACATTCTCTAAATCCGTTTTTCTGGTACTCCCATGATTCTGCAAATGTTTTGGCCAAATCATCTTTCCATACATCCCATTTACTTTTAATCTCTCCAGTTTCCCAGTCAACTTCATTTACGTGTTCTTCAGCTTGTAGCTTTGCTTCTTCAACTATCTTTTCATGAGTCTCTTCAGCATGAGATATAGTATCTTCTTTTTGCCTTAGAGCTTCAGCTATAAGTTTGTCAGCCTGCTCTGCAGATAAAGATCCAATCTCATCTCTTTGGCGTGTGACTTCTTTTACGACATTTGTATACTGCACTTCTGCCTCAGCCACAACTGCGTTCTTCTGATCAGTAGCATTTTTCACAACCTCTGCAGCTTGAAGAGCTGATAAAGTTGATGCATTAGCTCTCATTTTTTCAAATATTGCTTTTTGTTCTCTCTCACTGTCACTTAGAACCTTGATTCCTTGATCTACCATAGAACTTTGTATAGCATTTATTTCTTTTTGTTCAGCTTTAGTAAGAGCGCGATGCTCTTCTTTAGCTTTGTTTAAAATCTCACTGACTCTAGCTTTTTCTTTTTCTATAATTTTATAGCGCTTTTCAGTTCCATCTTTAACTGCTTCATACATAGCATCTTGTTCTTCTTTGCTTATAGAAGTTGAATTACTAAAAAGAATGCCTAGCTGTTCAACTGCTTCTTTTTGCATTGTTTCATATTCACCAATTACTTTATCCGCCATACCATTAAAATTAGAAGTAATTTCATTTGCAGTCTTTTCACTAACTATAGCTCCAGACCAATTTAGCTTTTTTAAAGCCATAGTAGCTTTATCATTTAAATCTAGAAAACCGCCTACAGCTTTCTTCGTACTCTCACTGATTTCATTTCCAAACCGCTCTATTGCAGGGATTGAATCTTGACTTAGGTGATTATATAGCGCAATTCCACCTGCAGTTACTGCAGCTATTCCAGCAACTATAAGTCCAACAGGACCACTTAACACTGTAAGTGCAGTACCTAATGCCCCTGCAGCACCCGTTGCTGTTGTTACCGCTCCAGTTGCAACACCTATTGCAGTTGATACTGTAGATATTCCACTGATAAGCATACCAACTCCTGAAACTATCTTTCCACCTATTAGTAAAAGTGGTCCTATAGCTGCAACAACTGCACCTATTTTAAGTATATTTTCCTTTGTTCCATCATCTAGTTCTTTAAACTTTTGAACCCATTCTCCAATGACTCCAATAATATCATTTGCTATTGGTAAAAGTATTTGACCTAATTCAATACCAAGATTTTTTGCAGAGTTAAGCGTATCTTCAAAACTATCATTGACTCCCTGGTCCATTATGCTAAATGCTTTTTCTGTAGCTCCAGCACTATTTGACATGGCTTCTAAAGCAAGTGAAAAGTCTTTAGCTCCATTTGTGGCCAAAACAGTTACACTATTTAGAGCTTCAGTTGAGCCAAATAGTTGAGCCATCATCTCAGTGTTTCCCTTTGTCTTTTCTCTAATTTCATCTAAAAACATAGCCCATCCAACTGATTTTAGATGCGCTGAGTTGAATTCAAGACCTAATTCTTCAGCAAGTTCGCCTGCCTGTTTTGATGGTTTAATAATATTTGAATATGCTGCCTTTAACCCAGTAACCGCTTGAGATGTAGCAATACCATTTTTAGTAAGCGTTGCTAACGATGCAAATAGTTCATTAGTTGAAACATCTAAACTAGCTGCTATAGGTATAACATTTCCAATTGACGATGCTAATTCTCCAAACGTAGTTTTACCAAAATTTTGAGCTTGTAGCATCTGATCTGAAACTGATTGCATTGCTTCTGAACCTTTTAGCCCATAAGTATTCATTACAGTAGTAAGACCGTCGACTGCAGTAGATGTATCTGTAAATCCGCCAATGGCAGCCTTTGATGCTATCTCAACATATTCTAAAGAATTTTTAGTATCGCCTGTAGCTGAGATAGTTTGATATAAAGCTTCATTTATATCAGTAGCTGCTACTCCAACATCATCTGAAAGTTTTAAGACCCCTTCTTGAATAGCTTCAATAGACATTACGCTCTGATCAGCAATAGTAGCAACCTTGTTACCACTTTCTTCAAAATCTCCTGCAAGTTTTACAAGTCCTGCACCTGCCCCAACTATTGGTAATGTAAATCCAGTTGTAAAGGCCTTACCTGCTGAAGTCATTTTCGAACCAACACCTTGCAATCTTTGTCCAAAAGCTGAGGCATCATTGCCAAATAGAGACAGTTCATTTCGTGCTGTTCTAAGAGGATTTAAGAATCCCCTGGTATTTAGTTCTAATGATGCAGCAACAGTACCAGCATCTATTGGCATAATCTCACCTCCAATAAAAAAAGAGCCGATTAGCTCTTTAATAGTATTTCTATAACTTGTGTATTATTATTTGACTTTGATTCTGTAGTTCTTTGATGTTCTTCATCTTCTAACCATGTAGGAGTAAGTTCTTCTCTCAAACACTCAATAATATATTCACATGCTTCATCAAAACAAAAGGCCACGTAAGAGTCGGTTATATCCATAATCTCACTTGGCCTTTGATTGTACTTTTTAGCTATGCTCAGAATCCTCATTATCTGCTTGCTTCTTACGAAATGAAGACAGTGCGTTAACACCACCTTGACTATAATTCAAAAGATCTGTAAGCTGCTCATCAGTTAGCTCTAGGTTTACCTCTTCTAGCTCTTTTATGCTAGGTTCTACTAGTGATTCTTTTGCTATAATCATCATTACTTTAAAAATCTGATTTAAATCAGTATTATCATCTACCTTTGATGTAAATATTTTTTGAGCAGAAGAAAGTAATGTATTAGGAATAAGACCTTTAGATGCTAATCCAAGCATTGAAATTCTTTTTACTCTACAAACAAAAGGTTCTTCAGTCCATCCTGGAAGAGTTATTACTTGCCCCTGAGCAAAACCTTTTAATTTACTCATACTTGTTATTTTGTTGCTCATAAACAATTTCCTCCTATCCTAGTTCTGGTAAAGTATCTACAAATTCAATCTTTACTGGCTTTTCTCCAATTTTAGCTCTGCTTTCTGCCTTAAACTCTGGTACGTAGAAATCACCATCTTTAAAAGAATACTTAACTGGCTTTCCTTTACAATGCTTGTAAGTAAACTTTGCATATTTCAAAATATCACCATCAGCATCTTTTTCTTCTGTAAATACTATCAATGTAAACTTTGTTCTGTTAACTACTTTTCCCATTTGAGGGCCTTCATATCCGATAACCTTAGTAGTATCGACTTTATCATATATCAGTTTTCCACCGTCAGTTAATTCAAGTAGCTCTGGTGATAACGTGCTGTTTTTAAGAGTCACATCATAACCTATTACTAAATCTTCAGTTTTATCTGTTGCAACAATTCTATTTTTTATCCTAAGAGGTTTTTCCTGCCCTTGAGATACTTTTGGATCTAGACTAGCTTCTTTTGAAGTGTCAAATGTATGAGTCTTCGGTGTATCTTCCTCTGTTACTATTTGTACTACAGCTATATTTACTAAAGCCATCTCTTTTTTCAATGTCATATTTTCACATCCTTTTCATAACAATATATTCTAGTGTTTGTTCGTGTGCTTTAAATTTTTCATTAATAATAATTGGAGTATCGTTTCCAGAGTGTCTGAGAAATAAAAGTTTTTTCATGCTTTTTTTAATATGACTCGTATAACCTTCTATTTCACTGTACTCATTTAGTGGTACATATAAACTAATATTGAAAAGTTTGTAACCTCCACCAATTACTTTACCGCTACCACCATCATTAAGTACTAGATAATATGAGCTACATTCTCCTTCATGTTTTCCTGGTGGATATACATCGAACCCTTCAGACACTAAATGTCTAAATATTCTCTTCCACATATCATTAGCCATTTAACATCCCCCTAAGTCCACTTAATATCTCTTCCGTTAACCTTCTAAGCGTAGGATACAATATTGCGTATGCTTTACCATTTGCAAATTCTAAATACTTAAAATACTCTACATTGCCGGTTACCGCAATAATTTGTTTATCACCACGTCTATAACTGATACCTCTAATACTTCGTTTTGCATCCATAGTTCTATCCGTCCAGGGTCTATTTTCTTTTGCTTCAGCTTCTAGTTTCATAGCTGCAGTTTCTCCATAAAGCTGAAGAGCTACTCTAGTTCGTGCTTCAATACTATCAAGGTTATTATCCAATTCATTTAAATTCATATTAAGACTCATTAGAACCTCTTCTCTTTATGGCCATATCAAAATAGAGATCAAGTGTGTTACCTAAATCTTGTACTTCATAGTAAACACCTTTAATCTCTATCTGATCACCTTCTTTAATTTTCTGTGACTGCTCGCTATATTCAGTCATAAAATAGTCTTGTTTTGGTAGATTCATTTGTCCTGCATCTTCAATAGAAACAGCTATAGCTAGTCTCTTTGAATGTTTTAATCCAACAACATCACAAACTTTTGTTTTATCTCTTTTTTCATGGAACTCATTTTCTTCTTCTCTGTAGACTACTCCATTTGTTGGCATTTTTGAAATAGCTTTTCTTATTTGAGTTCTTATTTTCTGGCTATTCACTATCTATCAACTCTTTTCAATTGACCTGTTTTATTAGGTCTAAAATGCTTTGCAAGTTTCAAATAATAATTTTTACTAGATGGAATATCTAGACCAGGAAGTTTAATAGAATCATCTTCAGCTTTCAAAAGTAATCCTTCATATGTTGCTTTTTTTACGCTACCATGTTTTAAGAGAAGCCAGTCCAATTCTTCATCTGAAAAATATGGATTTGACTTCTCTCGTAAATTAAACTTTAACTCTTCTATTTTATTCATCGCTTGGAATTAATCTCCAGCAACTGTAGCAATAAAGATTTCATCAGCCTTTTCAAACGATGGCAACATGATAGCCGTTACTTTAGTCTCAACATTTACTGGATCTACTTTTTTAGATGTTGTAATTGCAACCCCTTTATTTACTATAGAAACCTTTGCATCGGTAGTACCACTCATTAAATCAGATTCTTCCGGAGTAGTTCCAAACCATGTTTTACCTAATGATCCATCTGGAATAAGAGTAAATACATCATCTGGGAAAAAGTTCTTAGTCAATCCATCATCATCTTTGAACTTTTTGTTGTAAACTGCAATCTCAAGATTTACTTTCTTTTTGAAATAGTTCCTAGTCATTTCGTCAGTCATTATTATTTTGTCACCTTTGCTTACATTCATATCATTTCTGATAGAAATATTGTCAACTAGATAGTTCATTGTCTTTCTAGTACAAATAGCTCTAGTAGGTCTACTACCTGTTTCATCTTCAATAGTATCCATCCATCTAATGATATCTTGAACTGGTTTAGATTTCTCTGTGTCTGACCACTTTAATGTATCTGTTGTAATAGTTTCTTTTTGAGAATCCTTTATCTTATAGTCATAATGCTTTTTCACACCATTAGACTCAATATTTATAGTTCCAGTAGAAAGAAGTTGCATTCTCATTCTTTCCTCAGTAGCTTCAGCGCCAGTAACTAATGTCAACTGATCATCAAAGATGTTTTTCACTATAACATCAATATAAGCTGAGCGACCTGAATCTATAACCTTATTTAATTCTTGTCTATCATGTTCCTTTATTAGCATTGATTCTTTAAAGAAAGGCATTTCATCACTTAGTTCTGAGAATCCAATGCGGTCTCTTAAAGTCGCATTTGTATCAAAGTTTGAGGCCTTAAGTACTACTGGCAATCCTTTTGATCCCTTTATCCATTTCAAATCAAGTCCTAACTTCTTATCCCTTGGAAATAGAATTTGTCCCAAATAAGGAATTTTATTTGAGATTCCTTCAGAATAATAAACTCCTAGTTCCTGTGCTGTAACTGCTTCATAGATGTTCTTCGGACTTGCATCAGCAAATCTCTGCAAATTCAATAAATACTTTCGTTTGTTCATAGTCATCACTCACTTTCCTTATTTTATTTCATAAACAAAATTCTTGTTCCTAGTGCTTTTTGAGCATCTGCACAAGGAGTTTCTGGTATTTTGTTCAAATCAATAGTTCCTCTAATAACCATAGTTCCTGGTTGTGGTCCATCAGTTACATCTACATCCACCAATAAAATTCCCTCTGCCGACTTTCCTGAAGCGGTATCAGTTGTTGCAACTCCAGCTTTGTTTTTACTAACAATAGGCTCTTGACGATTAATCAATACGCTTTGAGTCTTACCACCGATTATAGTTCCTGCCTTCAGTATCTTCTTTCCATTTACTGCAGTAACTCCATCATCAACGGTTACTGGTACTGCTTCAAACTCCTTGTGTTTTAAAATCTCTTTTGAACTTAAATAATTTTGTACTTTCATAAATTAATTCCTCCTATCCAAAGTATGTTTCTGTTGCAGCTTTAACTGCATCTGTTTTAGTTTCAGTATTAAGCGATGCTAGGCGCTTGCCCATACTGCCTTCATCATCCTTATTTGAAGTATCTGGATTTCTTTTATGATTGCCCTGACTTCCAGTTGAAGCACTGCTTTCATCTTCAAACAGATATGCATCTGATTCTTTTAGAGTCTTAAGCTGATCATCTAAACCAATCATTGTTTCACCATCTAGCTTTATATTGTCAATATTGAGTAATGCCTTCAATGCTTTAGGATTCTTTACTTTGCTATTTCTAAGAGCTGTATCTAGAGCAAAATTAAATGACTGTGACTGCAGCTCTTTTTCATATTTCTCTGTCGAACTTTGATTTTCTTTTTTCAGTTTATCAATTTCACTTTGAAGTTCTTCATTATTTCCAACCTTCTTTGAAAGTGTTTCAAGCTGGTCATCTCTCTCTTTTATAGTCTTCTTTTGAGTAGATACCTGTTTTTTTAGTGCATCAGCTTCATCTTTAGATAAAAAGCCTTGTTTCTTAATGCCCTCTTCTATAGCTGCATAGTGCTCTCCAAGTTTTAGTGTTTCTAGTAATTTTTTTAACCAATCCATTTACTCTTTTTCTCCCTTCCCATTGATATTGTCCATTAGCGACTTATGCTTCTTTTCATACTTTTTTAAATTTTTCAGCTCTATTTCTACCCACTCACCATTTCTACGCTTTTCGGCTATTGTTTCTTTCAAATCTCTAATTTTTCTTTGGAGTTTCTTTATTGTTTTATTTATTTTTCCTATGGTGTAATCATTTTTGCAATTTGGACACGTCCAATAAAGAACACTTATATCCTTAGTTACTTTCTTTTCAAGTATCACAATCTGCTCTGTAGTAAATCTCTTACCACAAGAACAATCAACTTTTAGTACTCCCATTAATATCCCCTCCTGTTTTTGAGCAAAAGAAAAACACTCGTTCGAGTGTTTATAGGTTGTTATTCATATTTTATTCCATTTGAGAACTATAGTAATCGAAAATAGTTAGATCTGAAAGTTCTTCATTTGATGCTTCATAGCACCCAAGCCCTACTCTTTTTTCTATCCAAGGTTTTTCTTGATGCGATATACTCTCTAATTCTTTTCCAGTATACAGATCATATACGTCTAGTACTTGCTGTAACACGTCTATTTCATCTGGATTTAAAGAAGTTTCACAGCTAGAAGGTTTATCTATTTCAAACGATGTATAACCCTTATATTTATAATAAATAGTTGGACAAGTCGGACCATGTATCCACGCTTCAAACTTTTGATTAAATAGTTTTATAGTCTGATTTGTTAGAATTTCCCATCGTTCGTTCATAATAACTAAATACCAAGCATAACTGTAATACATAAGTTTTTGTAATTTTTTATTATTAACCTTACTCCCATGAAATAGTATCCAGTTGGCTACATCATTTATATCAGCCATTGAAATAAACACCTCTCTTTAATAATTTACAATCTCATTTTCTTTTGTTTTGTGAAGTTCTGCCCACTCTTTTTTTATTTCCTCCGGTGCATCGTCTCTTATTACTTCTTCACCATCTTTATCTATCAAATACGGTTCAAATTTTTTGTATACTTCCATAAGAATCATTTACCATTACCTCCCATATAATGCTTTCATTTTTTTATAAACAAGCTTCGCTAATTCACGAGGTTTTTTTGCTTCCTTAGCTTCAGCAAATGCTTCAGCTAAAAACTCTGCTGAGTTCTTCTTACCATACCTACTAACTTCTTCGACTACATCATTTTTTATAAAGTTAAGTTCTTTAAGTGATTCATCTCTAATTTTAGTTGAAATAACTCTTTTTTCTAGATCTCTCCAAATTCGATTAAAGTCTTCAACTGGAATAACATCATTCAAATCATATCCATGCTTATTGAAAAGTCTTTCATACTCTATGAAGTGACCAATCTCGTGAGTAATAACCGAATTGTAATGAGATAATGTTTTTGGATGAAAACCTATGTCCACCTCATGTAAGAATACTTTTTGTAGATATTTTTCATCCCCACATATGTGCTTAGATATTTTAAGAGTAGTTTCTAGCCTTGCACCAGTAGAAGAAGCTCTAGATTGTATCCCTGCTGAT
>JAOAQY010000007.1 GCA_025210965.1 Tissierellales bacterium | reverse complement strand
GGACTCAAATCTATCAAAGTAACTGGACTAAATTTTATCTAGATGTTTCAAGCACCATATGTGCATCAATACTCTAAATGCAATTAGATGTCAAAATCTAGAAAAGTAAAAAAACTAGATAGCAAAAGCTAGAAAAGCTAAATACTAATTATCAAATACTAATTATCAATAAAAAAGTGCCGATTCACATATGAATCGGCACTTCTAATTTTAAACCAATCTAGAAATCAATATCTAATTTCTATTATTAGTACCAGCCTCTTAATTTCATAGCTGCTGCTACTCTTTTGATTGAGTGCATGTAAGCTGCATTTCTCATAGTTACATTGTACTCTTCTTTGATTGCCCAAATGTCGTTGAATGCATCAACCATTGCGCGCTCTTCTTTTTGTTCAACTTCTTTTTCTTCCCAGTAGTATCCGTATAAGTTTTGTACCCACTCGAAGTAAGAAACTGTAACGCCACCAGCATTAGCTAAGATATCTGGTACAACCAAGATTCCTTTTTCTGCTAATTTTTCATCAGCTGCTGGAGTTATTGGTCCATTAGCTGCTTCAACTACAGCTTTTGCTTTGATTAAGTCAACATTTTCTGTTGTGATTGCATTTTCAAGAGCTGCTGGAGCTAATACGTCTACTTGTAATCCCCAGAATTCTTCCATGCTTATTTTCTTTCCACCAGGGAATTTAGATAAGTTTCTCTCAGTTTTAGAGAACTCAACTAATTCATCGATGTTAAGTCCGTTTTCATTGTAAATTGCATATGTGCCTTCTTCTTTGCACCACTCAGCGATAGCTAAGATTTTAGCTCCAAGTCTGTCCATGTTGATTGCAGTGTAGCTACCAACGTTTCCAAATCCTTGTAATGCAACTGTAGCACCTTCAGTACCTAAACCTAATTTTTTAACTGCTTCTCTAGCTGTAACAGCAACACCAAATCCAGTTGCAGCTGTTCTACCTTTAGATCCACCAAACTCTAATGGCTTACCAGTTAAAACACCAATTGCACTTTCACCGTGTAATTTATTGTATTCATCTACCATCCATGACATAATTTGTCCGTTTGTGTTTACGTCTGGAGCTGGTACGTCTTGTTTTTCACCAATGTATTTATGAATTTTTTGGATATATCCTCTTGATAAAGCTTCTAATTCTCTTTGTGATAATTCAGATGGGTCTACAATGATACCACCTTTACCACCACCGTATGGGATACCGGTTACAGAACACTTAAAAGTCATCCAGATTGAAAGCGCTCTAACTTCGTCTCTCGTTACGTTTTGATGGAATCTAATACCACCTTTAGTTGGTCCTACTGCGTTGTTGTGTTGTGCTCTAAATCCTTTGAAAACTTTTGTTGTTCCGTCGTCCATCTTTACAGGAATTGCAACTTCCATAACTCTTTGTGGCTCTTTTAATAATTCATATACTGCAGGTTCCATTCCAAGTTTGTCGCATGCTTCCTTTACCATTTTTTGTGCATTTTCAAATGGGTTCAAGTTTTCCATAGCCATTGTGATTCCTCCTAAAATATAAATATTTCTAAAGTTTACCATCCCTAACACCATCATCATAACATAGTGATTTAAAGCTGTCTATAAAAAAAAAAATTATGAACTTAAATTAATATTTGTTTGTTGAACCCATATAATGTAAGTTTTTCTGCAAAAAAAATAGATATTAAGCATACACGTTAGTTGAATGTTTGATAATTTTTATGCAAACTTTCAACTAACGCACTATTAATACCTTCGCTAAATACCTGTCATTTTAGAAAGACTAACCGATAACATTATTAGTACAGAACTAAAAGCAAACAAACCTGCTATTAGCCAAAATGGCCATTCTAAAACTCTATTACTCTGTTTCTGTGGATCAGGTACGTATTTCTTATCCGAATTGCTTTTTTCAAGCAATTTAAGTAACACAAATGTAACAATTATAGATAGCACTACTATGATAATGCCTGCTAAAGTAAATATATGATTTACAACCCACTCTTCCAATTTCAATAAATTATTTTCTGGCCAAATATAAGATGATATAGCCCAAAAATTATTTAAAAAGTGAATCAACATACCTGCAAATATTGAATTTGTAATCAATACAACATATGCAAGGATAATGCCCATAAATATGGTATAGCTAAACTGATTGAAATTCATGTGGAAAAATCCAAATAATACTCCATTTAGTAGTGATGCCTTCCAAATACTAAGCCCTCTAGAACCATGTAGTACAACACCTCTCATTATGAGTTCTTCACAAATTGCTGGTGTAATCGCCATGGAAAATACTAATAGTAAAACAGGCTCATCTACTGCCTCTTCAAATAATACACCCATTGCGTCACCAAATAATACCTGAGATATTATAAGCATCAAATTCAAAAAAGGCTGTATACTAATCGTAATTCCAATAAGTATCAATACGTCTCTAATTTTCAATTTATTGAACCTAAATGTCTCTCTGAAAGACCACTTTTCATTTTTAAATACAAACCAAATCACTGGCAATGCAATCAATACATATTGCATTATATATTCTGCAATAGATGGCATGATAAGAACTAAAATCATGCTACCAAATAAAAAAAGTATGCACACAAATAGTAAAAATCTAGTAACTTTGAATATGCTGTCATTTTCTTCTTTTTCTATTATTTCAATGCACTCTTCATTGTTCACAAACTCCACCTCCCTGTTCTTATTATTTTAACACATCTCTCTTAACCTTTCCTTAAAATTTTGATGTTTTTAGCCTTTTTTAAGTTTTATTTGATATATTTTATTTTAAAGTTTTAAGTCATTTAAAGCTATGATTCTTTTAATTCTAACGCAAGTTATGCTATAATTAATCTATGTCATTTTGCTTTGTTTTGGCTTATGATAAACTTGTTTTAAGGAGTGATTTAATTATGAATAATTCTGATTTAACCTTACTTATTGCAGAAGATGAGGAGGATATCCGCGGTTTAGTTAGCCTGCACTTGCAAAGAGAAGGCTACAAAATACTACAAGCAGCTGATGGTCAAGAAGCTTTAGAACTTTTTAATGAAAATACTGTCGATTTACTTATACTTGACATTATGATGCCTAAATTAAATGGTTTTGAAGTATTATCTGAGATTCGAAAGACTAGCGAAATTCCAGTTATTTTCTTGACTGCAAGAAGTGAAGAGCAAGATAAAATACGTGGATTAGGACTAGGCGCTGATGATTATGTAAGCAAACCATTTAGCGTTATGGAAATGGTATCTAGAGTTCAAGCTCAATTAAGAAGATATATCAATTACTCAAATAAAGAAATAAAAAAACTACTTACAAATGGTGATCTTACTCTGAATTTAACTGATTACTCTGTATTAAAGGGTAGTGAAACACTTGATTTGAATCCAAAAGAGTTTAAGCTCTTAAAAATGTTTATGGAAAATATAGGTGTTGTCTACACCAAAAAACAGCTCTACGAGGCTGTTTGGAATGATTTGTATTGGGGTGATGACAATACTATCATGGTTCACATAAGTCATTTGCGAGAAAAAATCGAAACAATGCCAAAATCCCCTCAATATATAAAAACTATTCGAGGAATTGGTTATCGTATGGAAAAAGTAAATGCCTAAACGCATAAAGAAAATACATGAAACAACGGTTGCGAGACAATTGTTTGCTAACTATGTACTTTTATTTCTAATAGTTATAGTAATTATACTGCTAGCTATTATAGCAAATTCACTATACACTATGAATGTTGTTGACAAGAAAAACCTAAATCAATCTAAATTCTATCAAGAAGTCAAATCAGAAGGTTTTCAATCAACCATAGATGAAGTTGAGCTTCCCGATGGGTCATACATGGAATTATTAGACCTAAATTTTAGAGTTATTAATGCAAAAAGTAGCCCTCATAAAATTGGTTATCAATATGATTTAGACAGTATAGTCAATATACTTTTCAACAATACCTTGTATGATTATACTTATTTTTTGAAAGACAATTCTGAAATACTTTTGATTCACGTACCGCCCACGCAGTACCCATCGACCATATTGCGTGGATTTAGCTTCACAATATTGATATTTGCGATTTTATTGATTTTATCGCTTTTACTATTTGCAAAATTTACTGCAAACAATATAATTAGCCCGATAAGTGAGTTAGTACGTGGAGTACATGAAATAGGTGCTGGTCATTATGACTATACTATAGATTTCAAATCTAAAAACGAACTAGAATTACTTAGGATAGCAATAAATCAAATGGCTTCTCAAATAAAAAAAGAAGTGGCATTAAAAGAAGCTGCTGAAAACAAACGTAAGCAACTTATAATGGACATCACCCATGATATAAAAACTCCACTTACAAATATACAAGGCTATTGTGAAACTCTAAGCGACTTGGAATTTGTTGATGATCAGACTCGAAATCAGTATTTATCAATAATACGTAAAAATAGTGAACGAGCAAATACACTTGTAATGGATCTGTTTGAACTATCTCAATTCGACAATCTTGACTACAAAATGCCTGTAGAACGTCTTGATTTATCTGAACTTTTAAGACAAATTTTTATCAACTTCATACCTTCTCTTGAACAAAAAAATATGGACTATGAGATTGATATTCCTGAAAAACCAATTTGTATCATTGGAAACGATCAAAAATTAGAAAGAGCTTTCAATAACTTAATCAGTAATAGTATCAAATACAGTGGCGAAAATACGACTTTGTCTGTAAATTTAGTTGAAAATGAAAAATCAGCCATTGTAGAAGTTTGTGATAATGGTGCTGGTATCCCTTCAAATATGACTGATTTGATTTTCGAGCCCTTTATCAGAATTGATCCTTCTAGAAATAAAAAAACTGGTGGAACAGGACTAGGCTTATCTATAACTCAAAAGATAATTGAAAAGCACAATGGGTCTATCAATTTAAATTCTAGCTTAAATGAAGGTTGTATGTTCAAAATCAAATTGCCAAAATGTAATAATGAATTTTGTAAAAAATAAAAAGATGCTACCTCGAAATAAACTTATTTGTCTATTTCAAGGTAGCATCTTTTTATTTTCTATTCTTCGTTTTCATCTCTATTTGATTTCAATAAATACGAAAGTGTAAATAAACTTTCATTTAAATGTACGTCTTCTACAACAATATTCTCTGGAACTTTTAAATCTATTGGTGCAAAATTCCAAATACCATTTACTCCACCTTCTACTAATTTATCTGCTATTATTTGACTGCCGTTTTTAGGTGTACATATAACGCCGATTTCAATATCATTCACCTCTAAGAATCCCTCTAATTCATCTATGGATCTAACCACTATACCTTCTATTTCCGTTCCAATAAGGTCTTCGTCCATATCAAATAGTGCTTGTACTCTAAATCCTGCGTTTTGGAAACCTCTAAATTTCGCAATAGCTTGACCCATATTACCGGCTCCGACAATTACTCCTGTATACTCTCTATTTAGACCCAATATTTCGCCTAGTTCCTTTTTCAAATCTTCTACATTATATCCGTATCCTTGCTGTCCAAATCCTCCAAAATTATTTAAATCTTGTCTGATTTGCGATGCTGTGAATCCTGTCAATTTACTCAATTCTTTAGAAGATATTCTCTTTATTCCATTTTCCTCTAATTCACTTAAATATCTATAGTACTTCGGCAGACGCCTTATGACTACCATTGATATGTACTTTTCTTTCATTTTTCTATCAATCCCTTCAAATTAAATTGCCGCCACTATAACATTTCTATTATAGAATGTCTTTCCTTTTTATGTCAAGAACTTTGATTTATAACATTTTTCTGTTAAAATAGATTAGAACATTCTATTACAGGCGGTTATTTTACATTTAAGGTCAAAAGCGGTTCTTTCTCGTGAGGGATTACTTTATGCTCAATCGCATTTGATCTTTGACTATATTTTAACAAAATCAAGGAGTAATTTCAATGATTGTATTATCGTGTAATAACATAAAAAAATCCTACTTAGTTGAAAATATATTAGAAGATATTTCATTTTCAATTAGAAAAGGTGATAAGGTCGGATTAGTCGGTCCTAATGGATCCGGAAAATCAACTCTTATGAAAATCCTAATTGGTGAACTTTCGAAAGACGCTGGTGAAATATACCTTCCAAAGGATTTAAAACTGGGCTACCTAGAACAAAACACCCACATAACTAGTGAACATACTATTTTTGAAGAAGCCCAATCTATGTTTACCCATCTTTTTGAAATGGAAAACAAATTGCGTTATCTTGAACAAGAAATTTCTAAAGTAGATGATTATTCAGAAGAAGAACATCAAAAATTAATGGATCAATACTCAAGCTTATCTGAAACATTCGCTAATGAAAATGGATTTGGATATAAAAGTGAAATCAATGGCGTTTTAAAAGGGTTGGGATTTATGGAGGCAGAATTTTCTAAACCCATAAGTCTTTTAAGTGGTGGTCAAAAATCAAGAGTTATAATGGCAAAGCTCTTACTACAAAAACCTGATATAATGCTTTTAGATGAACCTACCAACCATTTGGATTTAAAAGCCATTGAGTGGTTAGAGCGCTATGTAAAAGACTATAAAGGAACAGTATTGATAGTCTCACATGATAGATATTTTCTTGATTCTACAGTAAATCGAATATTCTATTTAAACGGTGGATTTTTGAGAGATTATGATGGAAATTATACTACATTTACAAAAAAGTATGAAAAAGATGTAGCTATACAGTCTAAACGCTATGAAGCTCAGCAAAAAGAGATAAAAAAACAAGAAGATATGATTCGCACATTTATGGACAGGCGAAGCAAGAGAAATATAAGACAAGCAAAGAGCAGACAACTAAAGCTTGAAAAAATGGAAAAGATAGATCATCCAACCCAGCAAATACAGCAAGCTAAGATTACTTTTGAACCAGCAATTGAAAGTGGTAAAGATGTTTTATTTAGTAAATCCCTTTCAAAAAGTTTCGGTGATTTGAATCTATTTTCTGATTTGAATTTTGAAATTTATCGTGGAGATGCCATAGGTATCATCGGTCCAAATGGAGTCGGTAAAACAACTCTATTTAAAATGATAATGGGAAGTGAAACTATAGATTCTGGTGAAATATGGCTTGGTACTAACGTTGAAATCGGCTACTATGATCAAGAACAAACCAATTTGGATGTAAATAAAACCATAATAGATGAGATTTGGGACGAACATCCTGAAATGGATAGGTATCAAATCATGTCTCTAATGGCCCAATTTTTATTTTACTCTGATGATTTAGAAAAGAAAATTTCTACTTTAAGTGGTGGTGAAAAAGGTAGACTTTCTCTAATGAAATTGATGCTATCAAATGCAAATTTATTGATACTAGATGAACCTACCAATCACTTGGACATAGAATCTAAAGAAGCTCTAGAAAATGCTTTATTAAACTATGCTGGAACGATATTAACTATTTCTCATGACCGATATTTTTTAAATAAAATTGCTAACAAAATATTTGACTTACAACCTGATGGACTTAGTGAATATTTAGGTAATTTCAATTATTACTTAGAAAAAAAAGCTATAATGGAAAAGGAACTAGAAGATGAAATAACTATTTCTGATACTTCTACTAGCGAAATTTCCTCTTCTAAACTAAGTCGTCAAAAGGAAAAAGAACTAGAGCGCCAAATAAGAAGTTTATCTCGAAAATTAGAACAAACTGAAACAGAAATAGCTGAATGTGAAGCATTGATTGAGGATTTAAATACATCGCTTTGTTC
>JAOAQY010000006.1 GCA_025210965.1 Tissierellales bacterium | reverse complement strand
TATCAAAATTCACTTAGTAAAGACATCGCCTTTTACGAATTCATCAAAAGAATGGAAACATATAGAAATATTAAAGACACAACAATCTTTTTAGACAGTTCAAATGATTTCTTAAAAAATATAAATGGATATAAATAAAAAACGAATTGGTGGTTTCAAAAATAGATTTATTATCTATTTTGAAACCACCAATTCATTTTATTTTCTTTCAATATTAGAAAAACCTTTTATCGTACTTCTCATTTTCTTCAATACCCAAGGCGATTTTACTTCATCATCTTTATCATTTATCATTAATACAAAGTTATCAGCCATAGTTTCTTCTGGATGATATGTATAGTCTGTATTTTCTCCAATCAAACTATAATAATCTTCAAGTTCTCCCTTTTGGACTATTATAGGCGATCCCTCTTTTAAAATTGGAACTGCTCTTCCATTTATTATCTCTACTGCAATCATATCATCATTTAGATATTTAAAAAATGTTTCATCTGATTCTAAATCATACTCTTCTTTAGAATATATTATTGGTATCCAAGATGAAACTTTTCCATCTAATAAACTATTTATATAATAATTCATATCTGGTGCATCAGGATTTCCTATAGTAAAATCTTTAAGTTCTTTCGGAATTTCTAAATCTGAACACTTTTGATAATGTATTATACTATAAATTGACTCTCTCTTATCTATATTATGTCTAGAATACACGTGAAACAACTCATGGCTCAATATAGATTCTAATTCTGTCTCATTCATATATTCAACATAAGCACCAGGCATTATTATGGCATTCGCCCTAGTATATGCAGCTCCTCCCTCTATGAATCCATTTGTGTTTATAAGCAATATTTGCTCTGGCAAATTCAATTCATAAGGCTCTATTTTCTTTAAAATTTTAGAAATTGCATTTTCTAATTTTTCTTTACTCTTATCATCATACTCTATAACAGCTTTTTTATAATACTCAGCTCTTTCACTTTCTGTCAAAATTTTATCTACCTTGAATTTCGCTCTGTAATCAAACTTACTTAATTTAGAAGTATAATCATCTTCCTTTGCAAGCAATTTAACTGCATTCTCTTCTTCAGCAAATATAAATTTAGGCTCACTATATTTCGCTTTTGTCTCAACCTCTACCCCATCATTTAGCTTCAAATCATTACTGATATTTTCTTTAATATCTGGTTGTCTAGTACATCCAATAAGAACCAATAATACAGCAACATATAGCACTCTATTTATCCATTTTTTCAAAATTTTCCACCTCTCTTTACAGTATTTATACTAAAAAAGCTCTGAAGCTAATGCTTCAGAGCTATATAGGCTTAAATTATTTTACTTCTACATTAGTAGCTTGTGGACCTTTTTCGCCTTCAACTACTTCGAAAGTAACTTCTTCACCTTCGTTTAATGATTTGAATCCGTCTTTGTTGATTTGTGAAAAGTGTACGAATACGTCGTTTCCATCTTCACCAGTAATAAATCCAAATCCTTTTTCTGCGTTAAACCATTTTACTGTTCCATTCATCATTCTTAAATTCCTCCAAAATATCAATATTTCTTTAATCCAATCGAATCAAAGCTCTGATTACATTATAACGCTTTTAGTTATTTATGGCAAACCTTTTTTCACTTTTTAAGCTCATTTTAATCTACTTTAAATCTCTAAATTACTAACTATTCATTGGTCTCTTTGTGTAGTAGGCTAATCCTATTGCTCCTGGTCCTACATGTGTTCCTATAACTGCTCCTATTTCTCCAATAATAGCATCTATTCCAATAGATTTTAGCTCCTTAATTACAAGTTTAGCCATTTCTTCATTCTGAATATGGTGAACTACAACTTCACCTAATCCAAATTTCTCTACATCCATTTTCATAATTTCTACAATCTTAGCTATTGCTTTTTTGCTACTTCTAACTTTAGTTATAACATCAGTTTTTCCATCTTTAACTGTCAGTATAGGAATAATTTTCAATAGTGAACCTAAAAATGCACTAGCTCCTCCAATTCGTCCACCCATTTTTAAGTAATCTAAATTTTTAGGTGCAAACACAAATCTAGTTCGTTCTCTCATCAAAAGAGCTTTTTCAACACATTTATTCAAATCTGAACCCTTTTTAGCCTCTTTAGCAGCCTCTAAAACCATCCAACCTAATTGCATACAATTCGATTTAGAATCTAATATCTCAATATTTCCATTTGAAAATTCCTCTAAAATCATACTTTTAGCAAGTAAAGCACTTTGATACGTTCCACTCATTTCTGATGACAGAAAAATACCTAATACAGAATCTCCCTCTGATAAATTATCTCTAAATAAACTAAGCATTTCACCAATCTCTGGTTGTGATGATTTTGGAAATGCCTTTAATTTTTCTAGCTCTCCATAAAAGTATTCACTTGAAATATCCACTTCCTTAAAATGCTTATCTTCTAATGAAACATTTAATGAAACAATTTCTATATCCATAGATTCAATTAAATTCTGTGGAATATATGATGTGCTATCCGTTATTATTTTAACTCCCATATTTCCTCCTCAATCATCCGTTTTTGAATCTGATTCAAAATTTACTCTTCATTATATCATTATAATTATAAGCTATCAATACTAGTACCCTAACCTTAAATATTTTAGGATAAAAAAAGAAGTCAAAAACGACTTCTCTTTTTTGCAATATTATATTGCCCAGTTTCCATTATCAAATACTACTAGCTCTTCTCCGCTATGTGTTACTCCTACTATTTTTAATTCAGGTGACCCCACCATGAAATCAACATGTATCAAACTATAATTTGCACCTCTTTTTTCTAAACCGTCTTGATCTAATTCAACTCCATCTTTCAAAGTATAAGGATATGCTCTTCCTAAGGCAAAGTGACAAGATGCATTTTCATCATACAAAGTATTTGAGAATATTAAATTTGAATTTGATATTGGAGAATCATCTGGTACTAAAGCAATTTCACCTAAATATCTAGCTCCTTCATCTGTATTCAATAATTGTTCTAAAACTTCATATCCTTTCTCTGCATAAAAATCTACTACTTTTCCTGCTTCAAATGTAAATCCAAATCCATCAATTAACTGTCCTCTTACATTAAGTGGTTTAGTACTTTTTAGTGTTCCATTTACTTTTTTGTAATGAGGCATAGAGAAAACTTCTTCTGTAGGCATATTTGGCATAAAATCCTGACCATTCACATCAGGCTTACTTCCACCAACCCAAACATGATCATCCGCTAAATACACTTCTAAATCGGTTCCTGGTGCTTTATATATCATCTTTTCAAAATTTTTCTCTGTCAAATACTTAGAATAATGCTTAAGTGCCGCATCGTGTTTTTTCCAATCTTCAACTGGATTTTCTCCATCTATTCTAGCAATTTTAAATATTTGCTCCCACAACTTTTCGATTGCTTCTTTTTCACTTAACTCTGGAAATACAAGTTTAGCCCATTCTGGAGATGCCGCTGCAACTATATTCCATTTAACAGTGCCCGTCATAGTAGCTTTCATAAATCCCTCTAATGCCTCAGATGAAGTTTTAGAATCTTTAGCTACCAAACTTGGATCTATTTCTTTTAATAACTCCGGATTTGGTGCCATTACATTTATCAACGTATAATTTTCTTCAACTAATTTTTCATACGACATCTTAATAAACTCAGGAAATTCTTCAAATACCTGGTTACTGCCAAATTTATATCTATTTAGTCTCATTTCATCATCCGAAATTTTAACTTCAACATGTTTTGCACCAGCTTCATATGCCTTCTTCTGAACTTTTCTAGCTAAAGGAAGTGCTGCAATAGATGTATTTAAAAGCAATCCTTGTCCTTCTTTCAAATTCACACCAACTTTAACAGCAACTTCTGCATATTTTTCTAAATTCTTTTCAAATTGATTCATAATTTGCCCTCCTTGATTTATATAAAAACAATTCTAATTCGTTAAAAATATTTTATCGTTTTCCAACTTTTTTTGCAAGGGCTTTTATAAATCTATTTATTTTTGCACTTTATCAAATTCTATAACAAACTTAGTTCCTTTATTTAATTTACTCTTACATCTAATAGTCCCTCCCATAACTTGAGTAACTAAATTATATACTATGCTAAGTCCCAATCCACTACCACCTTTTTCCTTTTTGGTTGTAAAGAATGGATCAAAAATTCTATTTACAATTTCCTCATCAATACCCGCACCATCGTCTTTGTAAATAATTCTGACCCGTTCTCCTAGATCAATTCCTTCAATACTGATTTGTCCCTCTTCTTTGTTTTCAAAACCGTGAACTAAAGTATTCATAAGTAAATTAGTAATAAGCTGTGAAAGAGCCCCCGGATAGCCGTCTATATAAAGTTCACTCGGTATATTTATATCTATTTTATGCTTTGTTTTTTTGTATTTTGGATAAAGATTTGCCAAAATAGTCTCCATATATTCTTTCAAATCAAATCTTCGCTTAACTTTACCACTTTGATCAACTGCTACTTGTTTAAAATCTGCAACCAACTCTGCCGCTCTAAGTAAATTATTTTCTAAAGTCTCCGCAGCTTCTTTTACCACAGAAATATATTGGTCAAATCTTTTCTTTGAAAGTTTCTGATTTACATAATCTTTTTCTAACATTTTAGTTTTTTGTGATAAATGAGTAGATAATGTAAGTGCTATTCCAATAGGTGTATTAATTTCATGAGCTACCCCAGCTACGACTTCACTTGCCAAATTCAACTTAGCAGATTGTATTAACTCCTCTCTAGTATCTGTAAGTTCATCTAAAGTCAATTCTAATTCGTTATTTTTAACTATTAATTCAGCTTGTACCTCTTCAATATTTGCAAGAGTTTCTTCCAAATATTCATTTGTTTGAATCAATTGCTCTGTTCTGCTCTCTACCTTTTGCTCAAGCTCTAAATTAAGACTATTCAATCGTTTTTTTGACTCTAATATCTGTAATCTCATTCCTTCAATCTTATCCGCTAAATTTCCCAATTCATTTTTTGAATCTAACTCAACAGGGTTATCGTAGTCGCCACTAGCCATCAAATCAATCGCTCTTTCTAATTCATTTATTTGAATAGCAACTTTTCTTCCAATAAATATTATTACAAACATAACTACGATAAAAATAAAAAACATCTCAACAGCGTGTTCGAATAGCTTGTCTCTAACTCTATCCAAACTCAATTTATCACTTATTTCTATCTTTATTGTTCCAATATCCATACCTCTGTGTTTCAATTGCCTAGTATATTTTGATTTATATTCTATTCCTATATTATCATCTTTATTTTCGCTTATAATTAGTTTCCCTTCATTATCAAATACTTCTATGCCACTAATCTCCGGATACAATAGCATCTCTTTTGCGCATTTCTCTGCAGCTACAAAATCTCCATAATAAATCAAATCATCTACGCTCTCTTCTGATAATTCAATCAACAAATTATATCTATCTAATCTATTTATTTTTTCTGCATTTGTATCTGAATTCCATTTAAAATACAATACGCCAAAAATAGCAATCACCATAACGATCATTGTTCCAAATGCAATCTGACTTCCAATCCACTTTCTATTAAAGTATTTCAATGCAAAACACCACCTACATGTACCCTCTTTATAAAATTAAGCACATCATTTATCATTTTATACCCAAAAACTTCAAATTAAAAAAGCTATTTCTACATTAACATAGAAATAGCTTTTTCAAACTTTAGTATTTTTTTAATATTCTCATAGCATTAAACACTGCTAATATTGAAATCCCTACATCTCCAAATATCGCAAGCCACATAGGTGCCATACCAAATATTGCAAATCCCATTATGATAGCTTTTGTTCCGAGTGCCAAACCTATATTTTCTTTTACTATCTTGCTTGTAAATTTTGCAATAGATATACTATCTATAAGCTTTGCAGGATCGTCATTCATTATAACTACATCCGCAGCTTCAATTGCAGCATCTGATCCTACTCCGCCCATGGCTACTCCTATGTCTGCTCTAGCAAGTACTGGTGCATCATTTATTCCATCGCCAACAAAAACAAGATTTCCATTTGTTCTAGCTTTTAATCTCTCTTCGACCTTTTGTACTTTTTCATCTGGCATAAGCTCTGAATAGTAATTATCAAGTTTTAGAATCTTTGCAACTTCATCCGCTGTTGATTTTCTATCACCTGTAAGCATAGTCAGTTCACGCACTCCAATATTCTTCAATCCACCAATCGCCTCTTGAGATGTATCTTTAATCTCATCTTTTATAACAAGACTACCTGCCCACATTTTATTTATAGCAATATAGACTATTGTACCGGTTTTATCTATAGAATTTACTTTGATTTTATTGGCTTTCAAAAATTTTATATTTCCAATCAATATATTTTTATCGTCTATAGTTGCCTCTATACCGCTACCTCTAATTTCTTTGTAAATTAGCATTTTAGAAACATCTATGGTACCACCATATGCCGCTACTATAGATTTGGCAATTGGATGCGTTGACTGACTTTCAACAATTGCTGTCATTTCAAGTAATTGTGATTCTGTATATTTATCATTTTCAACTATAACCTCTGAAACTTTAAAGTTTCCTCTAGTTAAAGTTCCTGTCTTATCAAATAATATCTGATCTACATTGCTCAAAGCTTCTAAATAATTACCGCCTTTAACTAGAACTCCATGCCTTGAAGATGCTCCAAGTCCAGCAAAATAAGACATTGGAACTGATATTACTAAAGCACAAGGACAAGAAACCACTAAGAATGTTGCTCCTCGAATTAACCAATCTTCAAAACTCGCATCTGTTATGAACAAAGGTGGTATAACTGCTATCAATACTGCTATTAACACTACTATTGGTGTATAGTACTTAGCAAATTTAGTAATTTTAAGCTCTGTTTGGGCTTTTTTATTGCTTGCATTTTGTACTAAATTTAATATCTTAGATACTGCCGATTCTCCAAAAGTCTTTGTTACTTTAACCGTAATCAATCCATCTATATTAATACTCCCACTCACAACATCATCACCCTTTCTTATATCTCTCGGTAATGATTCTCCTGTAAGCGCTTTTGTATCAATTGATGTCATCCCTTCTATAACTACTCCATCAAGCGGAATCTTTTCTCCAGGTTTTACGATTATAACATCATTTATTTTTACTTTATCGGGAGCTACCTTGGTAATCTTATTATCTTTTTTTAGATTTGCAAATTCTGGCCTAATGTCCATCAAATCAGCTATAGATTTTCTAGAAGAATCCACTGCCCTTCCTTGGAAATACTCACCAATTTGATAAAGTAGCATTACCATAACAGCTTCTGGATATTCTCCTACAAATATAGCTGCAAATGTAGCTATAGTCATCAAGAAATTTTCGTCAAATAATTCTCTTCTAGCTATATTTTTAGCAGATCTTATTATAATATCTGTTCCAACCATCAAATATGCTACCATAAAAATTACCCATGAATAACTCCATGATTTGAAATACAGTCCCAAAGCAACTAATATACCGCTTATCGCTACTCTAAAAACAGTTTTATCTTTGAACAAGGATTTGCTATCTTTGTCGTTCGATTTATCTGACTCTGAAATAACCCTTACATCCGGCTCTAAATCTTTTACTATTTTTTTTATTTTCAACTCTGTTTCTTTTTTATTTTTCAAAATAACAACACTTAGTTGCGAAAGATTAAATTGAAGTTCCGCATACTCCACATCAGTTAGTTTTGAAACTTGACGCTCTATTTTTTTCGCACAGCTAGGGCAATTTAAACCAGCAAGCTTATATATCTCTGCCGATTTTTGAGACCTACTATGCCTATGGGACTCTGAATCTGAGTCATCATCATTGTGATCACAGCACCCGCAAGATTCGTGTTCATGCTCTGATTCTGTAAACTGCACAGCACAACTACCCTCTATTTTTATATTGGAGTCATTTCTTTTCATACCGCAAGAACAAACCCCATTTTCAAAATGATGCACATGATGCCCCTTTGAGCTTACGTGGTTGCTATTATCACAACCACATCCACACCCTCCATGCTCATGCTTGTGTTTCAATACTAAAGTTTTCATATATATCCTCCTTATTCTCTGATATGTTCTAATGCCATATCTAATATTTTTTGTATGTGATCATCAGCCAAACTATAATAAATCATCTTACCACTTCGTCTCGCTTTTACGAGTCTTTCTGCTTTTAATGTTCTAAGCTGATGTGAAACTGCAGATTGAGTCATCTCAACAACCTCTGTTAAGTGCTGTACACACAATTCTGAATGTGATAATGCACTCAGAACTTTTAATCTCGTAGGATCACTAAATATTTTTAATAACCTTGCAATCTCATAAATCTCATCTTCACCAATCATAGCTTCTTTAACTATCTCTAAACTTTCTAGCGTTTCACCACCACAATGGCACTCTTCATTCTTTTTCATATTAGCACTCCTTCATATGAGCAACTATTCATATGTTGCTTTAATTATATCATTTCACATTTTTTTGTCAATCTTAATCTGAAAATAACTCTTTATTTACAAAAAATAACTTAGCAATGCGATTTACATCAGCAACTTGCTAAGTTATATTATATACATATCCCTAATCTTGTAGTTTTTCTATAATTACGCCTAAAACATCATCTGCTTTTTCATTGTCTACCTGACAAGTTCCTGCATTTTTATGTCCTCCGCCATTATACTTTAGCATTAGCTCACCAATATTAGCCTGTGATGATCTATTTACTATAGATTTACCAACCGCAAATACAGTATTTTGCTTTTTGAGCCCCCATATTTCTTGAATAGATATCGTAGTTTCTGGGTACATCGCATATTTTAAAAATCTATTTCCAGGGTATATTATCTCTTCTTCTTTTAATCTTATAACCAAAACATTACCATGAACTTCAGAACATCTTTTCAATTGATCTCTAAATTGTTTATCATAATGATTGTATAAATCAACTCTTTCTTTTACATCCGGCAATTCAAGAATTTCTTCTATTCCGTGATCTTTACAATAGTCTATCAAATCCATCATCAAATTGTAATTTGATATTCTAAATTCTCTAAATCTACCAAGACCAGTTCTCGCATCCATCATAAAGCTAAGAAGTTCCCAACCTTGCGGATTTAGTATATCTTCTTTAGTAAATTGTGCAGAATCTGCTTTATCCACAGCAAGCATCATCTCTTCGCTAATATTTGTAAATTTTTCAGCACCACCGTAATAATTATATACAACACGAGCCGCTGACGGTGCATCTGCTTCTATTATGTGGTTTTCTTTCTTTCCCACTCTAATAGTCTCACTTAAATGATGATCAAACGCCAAGTGAACTCCTTCTACATACGGCAAATTTGTTGTTATATCTTTTTCAGTTACCTCAATCAAACCATCTTGCATATCTTTCGGATGTACAAATTTGATATCATCTATCAAATCCATCTCTTTTAGTAATACTGCACAAACCAAACCGTCAAAGTCACTTCTAGTTATCAATCTATATTTTTGCATTAAAAAGCCCCCCATAAGATTTCATATTCTAAGTAATTATCTTTTACCCATTTATATACTATTCATCAAAAAAAGGATGTATTTTGAAAAAATTCTGCAATAACATCGCAGAACGAATTGACACTTCCTCTTCCTCTAGTATTCGCTTAGCTTCTTTGCTATCTATCAATAGAATTTCAGCATCCTCACTATCTTCTTGATTCTCCTTACTAGGTTCGCCTGAATATTTACCATAAACTATATTTACTCGCTCATTGACTATACCAACAGAAACATATCTCTCCTTCTCAACATATTCCGGAAAAAATTGCATTCCTGTCTCTTCTTTGAATTCTCTTATACTAGCTTCTTTGATAGACTCACCCTCATCTATCAATCCTGCTGGGAACATATAAATATGTCTGCCTGCAGAAACTCTATATTCTTTAAGCATTACTATTTTGTCCTTAGAATCATTCATAGCAAACATCATGGCTCCATCTGTATATGATTGGTGTTTCTTAATTTCGTTCTCCAATCGATTTACCCCTTGCCTAGATACTAACTCCCAAGTCTTCTTTTTGCCACCAATAGTTTCATACTCTATTTCAAAAGAATTAAGATATCTCAAACTTTTTATAGGCCTAATCGCTTGTATTTTCAATTTTTCTGACATATTCAAGACTCCTTTCCATATACTACATTATACCATATTTATTGAATATTTTTGAAACTCATTTTCCGTAAATAAATGGTATAATATAGTTATTATTATTTTAACTAAATTCACATCATTTTAAAAGGAGATTTTTAATATATGTTTCGTTGGGAAATAGATTCACAAATTGACTTGCGTTTATTAGAACCATCAATAGCATTTCCACTCTACAATTTAGTAGAACAAAACTTCGATTTCCTAAGCAAATGGCTAAATTGGGCAAAAAAAGCATCTGATTTTGACTATGTCGAGCAATACATTGCTTATGCTCAAGAACTTTACTCTGAAAATCAAGGTTTTCATGCTGGAATTTTCTATGAAAATTTATTAGTAGGATTAGTATCATTTGAATATGGTAAAACTGGAAAGTCTGGTTCTTTGGGTTACTGGTTGATTGAAGACTTTAACGGAAAAGGTATAGTAACTAGATCATGCAAGGCAATAATAGATTATGCGTTTAACACCTTGTACTTAAATAGGCTTGAAATACGATGTGCTAGTGAAAACTTTAGAAGTCAAGGAATTCCAATTCGATTGGGTTTTAAAAAAGAAGGAGTGATAAGACACGGAGAAGAACTTGATGGACAAATTATAGATCATATTTTATACGGTTTGACTATAGAAGATTTTAAAAAGGAGAACTAACATGAATTCACAACAAAAAGGAATATCACTTATGCTACTATCCTCTCTTTGTTTTTCTCTAATGGCTGTTAGTGTAAAATTATTACCCGATATTCCAACTTACGAGAAAATATTTTTTAGAAATTTTACTGGTTTGATAATTAGTTTTTTCATAATCAAATCCAAGAATCAAAGTTTTATAGGTAATAACAAAAAACTTTTAATTTTAAGATCTACATTCGGTCTACTCGGTGTAGCTGCTTATTTCTACTCTATATCTAAATTACCTCTAGCTAATTCTGCAATTTTAAACAAATTATCACCAATATTTGTTCTGATATTTGCGAGCCTTATTCTAGGAGAAAAAATAAAAAAACTTCAAATTCCAGCTCTGATAATTTCAGTTTTTGGAATCGCCCTAGTTATAAAACCTGGAATAAATACAAATTTTGCAGTACAAATTATAGGTCTATCATCTGCAGTCTTTGCAGGTATGGCATATACCGTTGTGAGAAAGTTAAGAGAATACGACAGTCCCGAAACCATAGTTCTCTATTTCTGTCTACTATCCTCTTCGGCTATGTTACCATTTTTTATAACCGAAGGTTTTGTTATGCCTACTCCTAGAGGATGGATTTCAGCTATACTCTTAGGAATATTTGCTACACTTGCACAGCTCAGCCTTACAAAAGCTTATCGCTACGCACCTGCTGGTGAACTTTCAATATACTCGTATAGCAATATCATTTTTTCTGCTATTATAGGATTGATTTTATGGAATGAAATACCAGATTCTTTATCAATTATAGGAGGTATTTTAATTATTCTAGGCGGATATATAAACTATATGTGTAATAAACCACAAATAAAAAAAGTAAGAGTTACCAGTAGGTAACTCTTACTTTTTTATTTTGCAAGTGACATTATATCAAAAGCTCTATTTCCCGCATCATCTACATGTATTTTAGTAATTTTGTTATCTTCTATTACCAAACTTATAGTTGTACTAAGTGTATATCCATCAGGATCTACTAAATAATAAGTTTCAACTTCTTTATTGTTATTTACATTTAAGATTCTACTAACTGGTGAGTAAACTTCAAAGTCATTGTTGAAAGAAACTATTTCTTGATTCAAATATTTTTTCTCAAGTGTTTCCTGTATACTCTTCAAGTCATCGTAATTGTAATCGAATGCTTCCTTTTTAGGCTGGCTTTCTAGCACTGATTCAAAACTATAAAACATATAATCAGTTTCAAATAAATCCTGTGATACAGTTCCAACAAATGTATCTAATTTAGCCTCTCTCAATTTTGATTTCTCAAAAATCAAATATAAACTAGTTCCATCTTCATTTCCTATTGGATAAATAGAAACATAATTTCCATAATCTTCATCAGAAGGATTTTCCTTATTGAAGTACACTGTAGTAACAGGTTCTTTCAAAACTTCACTATAGTCAATGTTTTCAGTTGCACCACTTACGTGTCCTTCCAGTATACTTGGATCTGCATAAATTTGATCAAACGGTACATTCAAACTTTCTATCTTCTCATTTTCTTCACTTGGAGTTTCCTTAGTTTTAGCCTCTTCTTCATTTTGAGATTCTGCACTTGTTTCTACCTTAACATTATCAGATGTTTGTTCCTTAGCCTTATTTTCTCCATTTGAGCAACCTGTCGATATAATTACTAAACTAAGCATCAACGCTATAACCAATTTTCTCATAAAAACTACCTCTCTTCTCTTATACTCTCTCTAATCACACAAGTTAGTATATATCAGAAATGATACTTAAACGTATCAAAATAATGTATAGATAATTACAAAAAAATGACAAAAAAGTTTCTTTTTAAAAAATTTTTAATCTAAACAAATTTTCCATCAAATTATTTTATAATTCAACACAATCCAAATAATAACTTTTTACTGAATAAAATCCACTAAAAATTTCTTATTCTAACTTTTTTCATACTTATACGTCTTCCCTTTATTTCTTTTTTCTCAAGTTTTGAAAAAATATAATCCCCTTTTCCATTTAAAATTTCAACATAAGAACAAGTCTTTTGTACATCTATGATTCCTATGTCTTCTACATCTACATTGTCTATTGAAGCTATTGCTCCTACTAAATCACCCGGTCTAATCTTCTTATCTTTTCCTGCATTTATTCTTATTTTCACTATATTTTTATTAAAATTTTCGGCCTTATCTTTTCTGCCACTTGGCTTTGATTTCAATACTTCTGCACTACTATTTATATCTGCAATATCATCTTTTTTGAGCTCTCTTCTAATTATACTATAATCCATCTGCTCTTCTATTTCTTTGACAAATTTCATCTCACTTTCAAGCACAAGGCTTATAGCGCACCCTTTATTTCCCATCCTAGCAGTTCTTCCAATTCTGTGTACATATTCTTCATGCTTAAAGGGCAATTCATAATTTATTACATGTGTTATTCTATCAAAATCAATACCTCTTGCAGCTACGCCTGTAGCTATAAGCAATCTATAGTGACCTCTTCTGAATTTTTGAAATATCTTGATCCTCATCCCCTGCGACATACCACCGTGCAAGCCTTCACATAAATACCCTAATCTCTTAAGATACTTTTTGAGCGATTCAACACCTGACCTTGTGTTGCAAAATATTAATCCAAATTCTGGCAAATATTCCTTTAAAATTCTATCTATAACTATTTTTCTATTTTTATTTTCAACTTCATAAAAGTACTGTACTATATCAAGTTTACTATCCTTTATTTTATCCTCTATCTCAATATATTTTGGACTTTCCATATATCTTTTCGCTAAATTTAGAATAAAATCTGGCATAGTTGCAGAAAAAAACATAGTTTGTTTTCTATTTGATATCTTATCTAATATATAACTAACATCATCTGCAAAACCTAATTCAAGCATCTCGTCAGCTTCATCTAATATCAACGTTTCAATATTATCTAACTTTACATTCCCCCTCTTAATATGATCTATTAATCGTCCTGGAGTCGCAACTATTACGTGTACTCGCTGCTTTAATTCATTTTTTTGCATCTCTATGGATTGCCTGCCAAATACAGCAGCACACCTTATCTTTTTAAATCTACCGATTAAACCAATCTCTTCTTTTATTTGAATTGCAAGCTCCCTTGTCGGTACTAGTATTAATACCTGACCTTCTCTGCTTTCAATATCAATTTTTTGACAAATGGGAATTCCAAATGCCGCTGTCTTTCCACTTCCAGTTTTAGATTTCACTACAAGATCCTCGTGTCCTAATACATGTTTTATAACTTTTTCCTGTACCAAAGTCGGCTTTTCATAATTTAACAATTTTAATGCTCTAAGTATATTTTTATCTAATTCATATTTATTAAAATTCAACGCATTACCTACTCTCTTTTTTCTCATACTAGATTATCACAAAACGACTTTCTGCAACAGATATTTTTTTAATATTATTTTTATATACTCCATGTATTGTTTTTAGTATTTCTCACTTAAGTATTGTACACTTGGCTTTTCTCGTTTATACTCGTATTAAAAAGTTTAAAAGGAGTTTTTTATGAATTTAATACCTTATATTTTCAACGCTTTCATGTACCCATTCGAAAAACTGGCGTTACATAAACAGCGTACCCGATTGATTTCAAGTGTACATGGTAATGTTCTTGAATTCGGTGCAGGAACCGACGCCAAATCCTATATTAACAGTACACGTTCAATATGATAAAATAGTACTCATAGAAAGGATGATTACTATGTATACTGTTGGAATAATCACTGCTAGCGATAGCGGTTTTATAGGTAAAAGAGAAGATTTAAGTGGTCCTTTGATAGAAAAAATAGTTTCTGAAAAAGGATACGATGTAGTTGAAAAAACGCTACTTCCTGATGATTTAGATTTACTTTTTCAAAAAATAATTCAGATGAGTGATGAAAAAAAAATAAACTTGATTCTCACAACTGGAGGTACCGGCTTCAGTATAAGGGACAATACTCCCGAAGCCACTGAAAAAGCTTTGACCAAAAGAGCACCTGGAATTTGCGAAGCCATAAGGGCATATAGCTTACAAATAACACCAAAAGCTATGCTATCTAGAGGTGTATCTGGTATAAGAAATCAAACCTTGATTGTAAATTTACCTGGAAGTCCTAAAGCCGTAAAAGAATCTCTAGAATATGCACTAGATGCAATACACCATGGTTTAGAAATTCTAAATGGCGATGTAGATAACTGCGCTCGCTAAGTTATTATTTTATAGAAAAAGAGCTTAAATTCAAAATTTATTTTTTATAAAATAAATCTTGAATTTAAGCTCTTTTTCCCATTCTCAAAATATGCTATTTCACTTAGTCTTCAATTACTAAAATTTCATCCCCAACTCTCACTTTTCCAGTCTTCAATACTCTGGTAAATATGCCTTGTGTAGGCATTATACACTGCCCTACTTGAGCTTTTATGGCACATCCGTTGTGACATTTCTTACCAATCTGAGTTACTTCTTGAATAGTTTCTCCAATCTGCATTTTAGTACCAACAGGTAGTTCCCAAAGCTTTATCCCTTCAGTAGTTAAATTCTCTGCAAATTTTCCAGTACAAAGACCCTTAACACCCATAGCTTTCATAGTATCCACACTCTCTTGCCCTAAAAGACTTACTTGCCTATGCCATTTACCTGCATGAGCATCTCCTTCGAGTCCATGTTCTTCAATAAAATTCCCTTCTTCTATCGAATTTTTTGGAACTCCTTTTTCTTCGCTTATATTAATTGCAAGTATTTTTCCTTTTATCATATTACCTCTCCTCTCTCTTAAAGTGCCCGCTCTTTCCACCTAGTTTTTCAATTAATTTTATATCTCCAATTACCATTTCTCTATCAACTGCCTTGCACATATCATATATAGTCAATGCCGCCACAGAAACTGCATTTAGTGCTTCCATTTCAACCCCTGTCTTCCCAACTGTTTTTACTCTAGCTTCTATATGTATAGATGATTTTTCTTCATCTATCTCATAATTTATATCTGCTCCAGTTAAAAATATATTGTGGCACATAGGAATCAAATCACTAGTTTTTTTCGCTCCCATTATCCCAGCTATTTGAGCTACAGAAAGCACATCTCCTTTCTTCATATTACCTTCTTTTATAAATTCTAACGTCTCTGGCTTCATAGTTATACTGCCTTTAGCTACAGCAATTCGCTTTGTGTCGTCTTTCTCTTCAACCGAAACCATTTTTGCATTTCCAAATTCATTAAAATGTGTAAGTTTCATAATTTAACCTCCAATACAATTCATACTTCTCACTATTGGCTTAAAACCAACTTCATTTATGTGATGTCTATGTGGCTTATTATATATAGCTTTTTCTAATTCGATTTTTAATACTTCATCCGACTGCTTTAAGTACCGCTTTAAATCTATTTCTATATCGCTGTGAAGACATGGTTTAAGTTTGCCGTCAGGGGTAAGTCTTATTCTATTGCACTCGCTACAAAAATGGCTAGAAATAGGGTTTATAAATCCTACTTTTCCCCTATTGGATTTTTTTATGAAATATTTTGCTGGTCCATTTGACTTAGTACAATTTTCTTCAAATAAATCTCTATGCCTTTCGATTATGCTCGTATTAGATATAAACTTCGAACTACTCCACTCTGCAGCTTCTCCTATTGGCATAAGCTCTATGAATCTCACTTCTAAATTTTTTCTAGCTAAACTTATAAATGTCTCTATTTCGTCCGTATTAAATCCATTTATCAAAACTGTATTTAACTTTATAGGCATTATCCTAGCTTCTTCAGCTGCATTTATCCCCTCTAATACATCCTCTAAATTTCCGCCTCTAGTTATTTGTTCAAATTTTGTACTATCTAAAGTATCGAGACTTATATTTAACCTATTTAATCCAGCCCGGCTAAGCTCTTTTGCGTATTTTTTTAATAAAATACCATTTGTTGTCATCGACAGATCTTCGACTCCATCAATTTGAGATATTTTAGAAACCAACTCAACTATATCATTTCTAACAAGAGGCTCTCCCCCTGTTATTCGCACTTTCTTAACTCCCAAATTTACAGCAGCTTTTACTATTCTTATATAATCTTCAAATCTGAGAATTTCTGAATGACATTTTTTGTCTATTCCTTTCTCTGGCATACAATATTTACACTTTAAATTACACAAATCTGTAACCGATAATCTAAGATAATCAATCTCTCTGTTGTACTGATCTTTCAATTTAAATCTCCTCTTTCGCTTTAAATTCGATATACGATAGAGGATGTAGCTCGTATCCGCCCAAATTCTCTATCCTACACTTGAACTCTTTACTCTTAAGTATTTCTAATACATTTTTGACTATTGGATGATCTATTTCATCTTTTGATACCAAAAAGTCATAATCTTCAAGTGCCATCGGTATAAAATCTATGTCCATCAATTTTGCAACTGATTCTATTCCAAGACCTATGTCTGCATTGCCTGATTTTACTGCTAATGCTACTCCTGTATGAGTCGTAAACTCTCTTTTATAACCTTCAATTTCTCCATTGTCCATATCTTGTTTTTTCAAATAATAATCGAATAGTACTCTTGTACCAGAGCCCTTTTGTCTATTCGCAAATATCAGTTTTTTGTCAATTATATCTTCTATGGATTTTATATTCAATGGATTTCCCTTTTTGACATAAATCCCTTGAACCCGCTTTATTCCTTTTATCAAATAAACATCTTTGTTTTTTAAGTATTTTTCTACAGATTTTGTATTATATTCACCGCTTACTTCATCTAGTAAATGAATAGGTGCTATATGTGCTTCACCTTTCTTGATAGCCATTATACCACCTAAACTACCAACATGTGCAGATGATAAACTATATAAATTTGATTCTTTTGAAATTATGTCGTTTAAATGATCAATTATTATATCATGGCTCCCTATTGATACTAATGAGTTTTTTATATAGTCTTCATTTCTAAGTAACTCAACTTCAGCTCTACGTCCCGCTTCATATCCTTCTACATTTTTAGGAATTGTCAATATTCCATCTGCCTTTACCAAAGACATCGTAACCCCTGCCCCTCTGCTAAGAGGCGTACCGATTATATTATCGCCAACTTTTCCTAGTTTCATTCTAACAAACTCCTTGTGTTTAAGTGCAGAAACTATTCTCTTAGACAATACTATCTCTGTTGTTTCTATATTCGCCCTCTTATGATTTGATATAAGCGGAATTACAAATTCTCTAAATGATATAAATGCCGAAACAGGATAGCCTGGTATTCCTATAACTGGTTTTCCATTTATTTTACCGAGTATCGTTGGCTTCCCTGGTTTTATAGCTATTCCATGTACAAATACTTCACCTATCTCATTTATTATATCACAAGTATAATCTTCTGAACCTGCTGATGATCCTGCATTTATGACAACAATATCATTCTCTTCTACTGCTTTCTCTATAGCTTGCTTTATAAGAACTCTATCATCTTTAACAGGCTTATATCTCTTTGCTATGCCTCCAGCTTCAATTACCATGGCTTCAAAAACTCTAGAATTGGAATCTATTATAGATCCTAGTTTTAAAGTATCTCCAGGATTTACTATTTCTGTTCCTGTAGGTATAATTCCGACTGTAGATTTTTTTTGAACCTCAATCTCCGTCAAACCACCACTTAATATTGCACCTAAATCTACCGGTTTCACCTCATGACCAGATGGTAAAATCATATCGCCTACTGCTATGTCCTCTCCCACAACTCTAACATGCTGCCACGGATGACTTGGTTTCATTATCTCTATATATTCTGCATCTACTACATTGACATCCTCTATCATAATAACTGAATTATAAGGATATACAATCGGATCCCCAGTATCAACATATACAAAATCATCCTCTACCTTTAGCTTCACAGTATTTCTCTCATGAGCCCCATATGTCTTTTTCGCTTCAACAGCTATTCCATCCATTGCAGATGCATTGTAATGTGGATTAGATATCTGAGCAAAAATAGGTTTTGCTAATTTTCTGCCTAGACTATCATCAACGCTAATCATTTCCGTATTATCCAATAAAAAGTTCTCAAAATGTTCTTCACAAAGCTCTATAGCTTCTTCTAAATCAACTGTTTCTAAATAAATATTTCTTTTATTTTTCATACAAAACCACCCTATTACCTTTAATATTAGAATAAATTTACTTCAACACGCTCGCCTTTTTCTAATCCCTCTTTTGACATTGGTATTTCTATATATCCATCTGCTTTAGAAAATAATGATACCATTCCTGATTTTCCATGAACAGGATTTGCTATAAGTTTACCATTAGCTTTTTCGAGCTGTACCATATAAAATACATCTCTTCCAGAAGATACATGAACCTGAAAATTTGATTCAGCTATGCATGTTTTAACTTTATTCTCTGCTTTCATAAGCATATTTTTCAAAAATGGTTCAACTATTACTTTATATGATATCAAACACGATGCAGGATGTCCTGGAAGCCCAAACACGGCTTTATCTCCTATTTTCGCTATTATAGTTGGTTTTCCCGGTTTTATAGCTATTCCGTGAACTAAAACTCCTGGATTACCTATTTCATTTATTATATCTGGCGTCTGGTCATGATTTCCAACTGAACTCCCTCCAGAAATAATTACAACATCTGCTTTTGATAAGGCTTCTTCAAAACCACACTTTAAACAATCAAAATCATCTTTAATGTGTTTCAAAACACTTATATTACATCCTAATTGCTGAAGCATAGCCCCTATTTCAAAAGAATTTACATCTCGTACTTCTCCAATATTTGGTTTATCATCTATAGAAATTACTTCATCGCCAGTCGATAAGATAGCTACATTTAATTTCTTTCTAACTTGCACTTTAGCTTTTCCAATAGCAGCTAGTGCACCTATGTGGTTTGGAAGTATCTCTATTCCACTTTCTAAAACTTTTTCTCCAAATTTCACATCATCACCTATGCCAACTATATTCTCTCTAATCGATGCAGGTCTATAAATAGCAACTTCATCTTCCATTTTTTCACTAAACTCTATCATGACCATGGCATCTGCATTTTCAGGTAACATTCCACCAGTTGGAACATACATTGTCTCTCCATTTTTGAGACTTTTAATGTTTTTTTCACCCATTTTTGCCTCTCCAATCAATGTCAAAAAAGCTGGCATGCTATCACTGCATCCCACTATATCTTCCATAATAACAGCATATCCATCTACTGTAGACCTTATAAAATTTGGAATATTCTCATCTGAATAAATATCTTCAGCTAAAATTCTTCCCCTTGACTCAAATAAGTTAACTTCCTCCATGTCATTTTGATAAAATTCAAATTCCTCTTCTAACAATGTTTTTACAGATTCTTTTGTTGCCACAGTAAACATTTCCATATCCTATTCTCCTATTTTTTGATAAACTTTTTGAGCAAATGCTTCTATTGAATTCATGTGTTTGTATTGTTCAAATATATCTCTTTTGGTAACGGCTTTAACACCCTTGTCTTTAACCCAATATACTTTATCACATAATCTAAATGCTTGCTGTAAATTATGGGTCACTATTACTATAGTTGTTCCTCTTCTTTTTTGATCTTCAATCAAAACCGATTCTATTACTTCAACTGTTTTAGCATCTATATTTGCAGTTGGTTCATCTAGCAATATAAGCTCTGGTTCGAATACCAACGCTCTAGCAAGAGCTACCTTTTGCTTTTCACCAGATGAAAGTGTTTTAGCTCTCTGATTAATTAATGTTTCTAATGACAATGGTTTCAAAAGAGGTTCTATTCTAGATTCAATATCAGCTTTTGAGTATCTTCTCAATTTTAGAGGATAATATAAATTTTCCTCCACTGAACCTTCTAACATATATGGTACTTGACTCAAATATGTCATCTTAGAATTTACTTTACTCAAAGGAATATCACTTCCATAGGTTATTTCACCTCTAAATTCCTTGTCTAAATTCGCTATCATCCTAAGCAGAGTGGTCTTTCCTCCACCATTCGGCCCTATAAACCCATTTATCTTTCCAGATTCAAATTCCTCTTCTACATTTTCAAATATTAACTTTTCCCCAAAGTATTTTGTAATTCCACTTAATTTAACTTTCATTTTTCCCCTCCGATAACCTGTGAATTAAACCATTTGTTATTATCGCAATTATAATAAGTACTAGACCCATCGCAATTGATTTAGAATAATTTCCCATGCTATTGTTCATCGCTATAAATGTAGTCATAACTCTTGTATGGTCTTTTATATTACCTCCAACAATCATGACCGCACCAACTTCTGAAATAGCGCGGCCAAATCCTGTTGTTATAGCTACTGCAAATGTAGATCTAAGTTCTCTTATCACAAGGAAAAAACAATCTTTTTTACTTCCTCCTAATACGGTGCATATTTCATAAATTTGATGACCATATTTCTGTGTTGCATTATAAACGAGTCCCGTAATTATTGGTGTCACTAATAAAGTTTGAGCTGCAATCATCGCTACCGGTGTGAACATTAATTCTAGAGAACCAAGAGGTCCTCTTCTTGATATAATAAGTGCCACAAATAAACCAACAACTACCGGCGGAGATGCCATGAATGCATAGGTAAAGCGCACCCAAAAGCGCTTTGTAACAAAATCATAAAGTCCCATAACAATCCCTAAACCAAGCCCAATACAAGAAGCTATCATTGTAGATACAAAAGATACAAAAATGGATAAACCCACAATCCCATATATTTCAGCATCTAGTGAACTCAATAGTGAAATAGCCTCTTTAATTCCTTCAATAATATACGTCATATTTGATCACTCTTTCATGTATTTTTACTTTGCATTTGGGACAAATAGTGGTTGTCCAAATTTTTCAACTCCAAATTCCGAAATCAGCTTTTGAGTCTCTTCCGACAATAGCCATTTGATAAATTCATCGGCTCCCTTAGAATTAATTTTGTCATTTTTCTCTGGATTTACAGCAATTACTCCATATTGATTAAATAATATTTCGTCGCCCTCCACTATAACTTTTAAATCTATTTTATCAGACATACTTAAAAATGTAGCTCTATCAGACATTGTATATCCTTGCATTTCGTCCGTCATTTGTATTACATCTCCCATTCCCTTACCTGCTGAAATGTAATTGTCTCCCTCTGGTGTAATTTCTGCTGAAGCCCAAAGCGACTTTTCTTTTTTATGAGTACCTGAATCATCTCCTCTAGAAATAAATTTTTCGCCTGATGAATTCAGCTTTTTTAACGCTTCAACAACATTTGATGCATACTCTTTTAAACCAGCTGGATCACTTTCTGGTCCAACAATTACGAAATCATTGTACATTACATCAAATCTTTCAACTCCATGATTTTCAGAAACAAACGTTTCTTCTGATGGCTTTGCATGAACTAACAAAACGTCAGCCTCTCCATCTCTTCCCATTTGAAGTGCTTTTCCTGTACCTACCGCAACAACTTTAACATCGATATTTGTCTGTTCTTTAAATACTGGTAATATAGCATCTAATAATCCACTGTTCTCTGTAGAAGTAGTAGTTGAAAGTATTATGCTCGTATTTTCTTCTACTGCATTATCCTTAACACTCTCCCCTTTACATCCTGCTAATACCAACATTGTAAACATAACCATAAAACACACATTAATAAACTTCTTCATCTTTTCTCCATCCTTTTTTGTCGTCTCTCCTCGTTTTTGGCCTGTAAAACTATAAAACGCGCTCTAAAAAGAACGCGTTTAAAGAATCTCTTCTAAAATAAATTTGTATACCAAAAATATAATCAAATTTACAACATGTTCTTCCTTTCCAAATACGGGAGGCAATTGAATTTCTTCTATTACCCATCGGTTTAATTCCCATAGATATCCTTAGGTAATTAAACTCGGAATAACCTTTTATTAAATTGTATTGATCTAAAACTTTATTCTCTCATACTCATTTGAAAGCAAATCAATATAAAGAATTTCATTTCTCAAAATTTCTCCTCTTCTCAGAAGAATTTTAATCACTTCTGAAACTTGTATCGATGCTACTTGAGCAGGAGTAAACGATGGATTTCCAATTTTCTTTTCTATTCCATCTTTCTTTTTAGAGTTATAAACTCTATTTAGTAACTTATCTCCAGGATATATAGTAGCTACTTGCCCATACCATCCTGCTATCGCTCCATGCACCATAGGTATTTTTTCTACCTCACAAATATCTTGAAGCAAAAATCTCGTATTTATCGAATCTAGAGCATCTACTACCACATTACATGACTGAACTATTTGATTTCCATTGTTTTCATCTAAATACGTTTCCCAAAGTTTTATACAAATTTCTGGATCAATGCTTTCAAGACGTCTCTTTGCAGCAACAGCTTTCGATTCATTTATATTTCGAGTTGTGGATAATATTTGTCTGTTTAAATTCGTCTCATCAAATACATCCCCATCTACTAATATTAATTCACCAACTCCGACTCTACAAAGCATTTCTGCTATATATCCACCTAATCCACCACATCCAATTACAGCCACACTAGATGATTTTAAAATATCCATATCTTCTTTTGAAAATATTCCATTTCTTGCATACCTCATCTAGCCACCTCCAACTGGTGGAAATATTGATAGATAATCTCCTTCGACCAAGTTTTGATCAAAATCTCCATCTCGGCCATTTACAAGTAGTATTGCAACATCACTCTCTGCTATCTCAAGTTCTGACAATATTTTTGAAGGAGTAGGTTCTTCTATTTCCAGATAAACTTTTTTGCCTCGCCCTTCTCTGAACGTAGCAAATAATCTCACTTCCGTTTTCATTCTTTTATTTTAGCCCTAATTTTTGGAGTCTATCTTCAGTTGGTATTCCATCTTTTCCCCAACCTCTGATTTCATAATACTCTGGTAACAATTCTTCTAATTTATGTGTCCAACCTTTAGAAGGTCCTTCTGGAATAGGTTCTTCTAATAATCTTTTAGGTAATTTATCTTCTTTAGGCGATATTCCCGATTCTAAGTTGAACATTTTTTCTATATTCCAAATTCGCTCTCCAGCTTCCATGATAGATTCCTCTGTATGCTCTGTTCCACAAACCGCATTTACCAATCTAGCATAATCCGGTGCACCAAGTGCAAATGATGTAAACAAACACATTCCTAGTGAATCTATAGATGCTGTCAAATCTTGAAATGCTTTAGCCCAAAATGCTTTTCCATCTAGTGATAATCTATCTAATTTCTCTGGCAATCCCAATATTTCTGGTGAAATTAGATATCCTCTAACATGACATCCACCACGATTAGATGTAGCATATTGAAGCCCTTGACCTTGAATACCTCTTGGATCATAAGCTGGCAATTCTTGTTTTTTTACACTCATAGATAAATCCGCTCTACCATACATTTCCGCTAATCTATATGATCCTTCTGCTAATTTATCTCCAAATCCATCTCTGTAAGCTAACTTTTTTGTCCACTCAACAACAGCATCTGCATTTCCAAATTCAAGTGGCGTACCATTAATTTCTTCTGGTTTTACCAAACCTAGTTCTCTAAGTTCCATAGCTGCTGCTAATGTACATCCTGCTGAAATAGTATCAAGCCCTAATTCATTACACCAATGATTTGCTTTTATTACTTCTCCTAAATCGTGTATTCCACAATCAGATCCAAATGCCCAAAGTGTTTCATACTCTGGTCCAGCCATTTCTTGACCGTCTACTTTACACCATCTACCACAGGCAATAGGACATCTATAACAAGCTGTTCGCTTCACTAAGAAATCTTCTTTCATGGTCTCTCCACTTATCTCATCTGCTCTCTCATCATAAGAAGTCTGGAAGTTATTACATGGGTATGAACCGTTTTCATTGATTACATTTACAAGTATCGCAGTTCCATAAGTCGGAAGACCTTCTCCACTTACTGGATTCTTTCTTATTTTTGCAACACTCTCTTTGAATACTTCTTTTAATGCAGCTTCGTCTTTAACCTGAACTTTATTTGTTCCTCTTACTACTAATGCCTTTAGATTTTTAGAACCCATAACAGCACCAACACCGGATCTACCCGCGGCTCTATCTTTACAATTCATTATAGCTGCTATATTAGATAAATTCTCTCCTGCCGGACCTATTGTCAAAACTTTTGACTTTTCTCCATGCTTTTCTTGCAATATATCTGTAGTCTCTCCAACAAGTTTTCCCCAAATATGGTCTGCATCTATAAACTCTACTTTATCATCTTCTATATTCACATAAATCGGTTTCTCAGCTTTTCCTTCAAATATAACCATGTCATAACCAGCAAATTTGAGTTCTGCTCCAAAAAAACCACCTGAATTAGAACTAGCTATAGTTCCTGTAAGTGGCGATTTTGTAACAACCATGTATCGTCCACCAGTTGGCGTTGCAGTTCCTGTAAGTGGACCTGTAACTACCATCAATTTATTTTCTGGACTAAGGGCATCTACTTTAGGATCTACTTCGTCCATCATAAACTTAGTACCTAACCCACGCCCTCCAATATATTTCTTAGCTACATCTAAGTTCAAATCTTCAACTTTGAATTCTTTTGTGCTTAGATTTATTCGCAAATATCTTCCATTATAACCATACATAAAAATTGACCTCCTCTATCATTTTCAACTTGCTATTAATCTTCAAATGCAAGAGTTGTGCCAATATCAAATGATAGAAATGAAGCCATTTTCATGATAAAGTATATTTAAAATACATAGAATTGTATCAAAAAAGAACACTTATCTTTCGTTAATGTGTTCCATTCTAGCACAATGTTCCACTTTAGTACACCTATTTTCTACAAAACACCTCGCATTACATGTTATTTTGTATTTCTCTATCTTTCTATATAATGTATTTCTACCTATTCCAAGGATTTTAGATGCTTTTGTCATGTTGAATTCTGTTTTCCACAAAATTTCTTTTATATGTTTTCGCTCTACATCTTCAAGACTCATTAATTCAATATTATTTGCATTAATTCCAAACTCATCCTTTATATTCGCCTCTATATCAAGAAATTCTATAGGAATTCGTTCTTTATTTATCGACAGTTCTATAAAATTTTCTAGTTCCCTCACGTTTCCTGGCCACGTATAATTTTTTAATTTATTTAACTCCCATATGCTTATATTTAGTGGTTTTTTATTTATCCTATGAGATATTTTTGCCATGAAATACTCTATTAAAATTGGTATATCCTCTTTTCGCTCTC
>JAOAQY010000005.1 GCA_025210965.1 Tissierellales bacterium | reverse complement strand
GAATCTTTTTAACTTTAACCTACTTTAAAAAAAGGCATACAAAAAAGTCCGAAACTTTTTGGGCTTCGGACTCTTTGTATGATAAAAATAGATGTCTATTTATCTGGAAAGATGTCACGAAGCGTGTATGCTAAAGAACCTGGTTCTCCTGACATACTTTTGTTTACACTTGTATTAAACATTTTACTTCGTTTTAATAATTGTTTTGTGCTTTATTGCGCTGCAAATATAGAATGGAATTTTTGAAACTTCCAAATAAAATTCAAAATTAATTCACTGTAAATCAATTTGTTAAACTTGTTTTTAAACAATAGAATTCCTGTCCACATAAGGTAGATTTCTTAATTTATTGAAGTGTAGTTATTTGCGTTTTAAGCATGTTTAAGTTTTCTACTCCAAAAAAATTAATAAAAAAAGCATCCAATTTTATTTTGGATGCTTTTTGTACGTTATATTTTTGATTTTACCTATTTCCCTACATGACGGAAATAGCTGTAAAGCATCCGTATTTTTAAATTTTGTAGTGTCATAGGTTTGTTTTTTCAATTATATTGGTTGCAAATATTGAGATAAATTTTTCAATTTTCAAAATTATGATTGTAGAATCTTGATCTTAATCTAAATAGCAAATCATTAATAACATTTAAGTTTGGTTTTTCTTGAAGTGTTGAATTCTCAAATATAATATCTAACTTTTCCCGCATTAGTTCTGCCTTTACTACTAAATCATCATACTCAAATTCAGCATTTTTAATTGTTAGAAAGTAACCTCTATCTGAACGTTCTACATTTATTTTACCTGACTCACCAATCTCTTTTGCCATATGTAATAGTCTAAACGTGTGCATCATATTTTTGGCATCATAGTTTTTGTCATGTGAAGTATTGTTTTTATAACGTTCTTCATTTCGTTTTTCAACCCAAGACCAATATTCTTTGTATTTTTTACAATAAGATGAGTAACCATCTAAGTTAAAATAAAGTATAGTAATAGGATTTTCTTCTTTGGGAATAGAACTTAAACACACTTCATTTGAATTTGGTCTTGCCACACCTTTATAGTTTTGAGATTCACTATAGAATAAATTATAATAGTCCTTCATTTTTGTAATTTTAGCTAAACCACAGTACTCACTTTTCAAATTGTTTTCGCTTAAAAATTCCTTAAGTGGTATTGTCTTTTTCCCATCTAAAACCAAACAGAAATCTTCTACAGACTTACGTTTTTTTTCTACTGGATTGACTATTTTTTTGTTCAAACCTCTCGCTTTTTTTATTTGAGTGAATGCATAGTTAGCGAAGGTGTTTTTACAAAGTTTGGATAAAAACAGTTCTGTTTTTATATCATCAAAAATAGGATGCTTATATAATATACAATGCTCAGGCACATTAAGAAGCTCTAAAATATTTGGATTGTTTTTAGCGCAGAGCTCAATGAATTTTCTAAGCTCGTAATACACTATATCATTAGTCTCATTGTTTACTTGGCTTACATAATTTAAACTATAGAAAGTTTCCTTAGGAAGAATGAATACACCTCTTATATCTGTATCAGATGAAGGTGTATTCAATCCATAAGCTCTACTACCACTAATGCATTCGAAAATAATATGTCCTGATGATTTTAGTTCTTCTAGTGTCATTTCTTCAAAGTTTTTAAAAACAAGTCATTAAAATCATTTGGATTTGGTTTTTTATTCTCCAACCGATCTTTCACATTATTGTTTTCGCTTACAATATCTCTAACCAAATGTATTAATTCTGGTTCAACTGGATCGTTACTTTTTTCGATACGTTTACTTTTCAAATCTATTAACTGGTCTAGCTTTGAATGATAACTCGAGTCTATTAAAGAATACATCTCTCTGAACAAAACTGGTGGTATCGATTCATTTTTATAAATCCAGTTAGCACAAAGCGCTGTGCGTATAGCATAAAAAAAGCTCTTTAAAGTCATTTTTTCTGAATCTAAAATCTCTTCAAAACTTTTGTTCATGCTATGAAAATGATAAAATCCTGAAACAGGATTAAAGTTAGTATTTGCTACTTTCTTTATGTTGTTTAAAAAATCATTATCTGCTCTATATATTATTGGCGAAAATAACCAACCTGTAAAAGATGCATTAGATTTTGCTAAAAGCCGTAATGCTTTACGTAACTCCCAACCTGAGCCATCAAGTAAATCATTATCTGTCACAAATTGTATAGTGTCTTTTTGTTTCCAAAGGTTGAGATACCAGTCCTTTTTATGTTTGTATACAAAACGTATATCGTAATCAGAATCTGGTGAAGCAAAACCCCAAGCTCTACTACCAGATTCTACTGCGAATAATATTTCTATGTTTTTATTTCGCTCTATTTCTAAGAGCTTATTTAGTATTTTAGTTTTCATGACTCAATTATTTAATACAAAGGTTACTTAGATGTGCGCAATAATTTTGCGTACTAAATATTTTATTTTAAATTCATAGAAAAATTCTTAAAATGCCAATCAACAAAAACGCACTAATCCGTTATAAAACCATAGATAAATGTCTTCAAAATAATTACAGACAATGGACATTGAATGATTTAATTGAAGCTTGTTCTGATGCACTTTAT
>JAOAQY010000004.1 GCA_025210965.1 Tissierellales bacterium | reverse complement strand
TTTAATATCATATATAACTCACTCTCTTCAGTATTATAAGCTTATTTTATCACACAAAAAAAGACGAACAGTATATTATTTATACTTTGTTCGCCTCATAGCATTATTATACTACTCAAAACTAAGTGCTTCTTTCACAGCATCATCTAAATCTACCTCATACTCACCTTCATCAGTCATCAAGTAATACTTGCCATTATCGTATCTGATATTTAGTGGACCATCATATGATTCATACTTTTTCTCGCCCATGGCCTCTTCTGCTACATCCTCTACTGCATCTTCAAATTTTTCCGCTCTCTTAATTATATTATTTGTTATATCTTCACCAGTTTTTTCAAAAAAAGCATCTATTTCATCACCATGTTTCTCAAAGCTTATCTCCACTGATTCTCCTAATTCTTCTCCCATTTCACCTAGTTTTTCTCCAAACTCACCAAGTGCATCACCTAAGCTTTCAGTAAAGTCTTCTATGTCTTCTCCATGACTTTCAAATTTGATTTCTACAGATTTGCCAAAATCTTCTCCTGCATCTCCAAGTTTATCCCCCAAGTCATCAAATTTATCTCCTATATCATCTGTAAATTTTTCTATTTCGTCTTCATGACTTTCAAATGCAACCTCTACTGATTCTCCAAATTCCTCTCCGATATCTTCAAGTGACTCTCCAAATTCATCAAGCGATACCTCTATTTTGTCTACTAATTCTTTAGATTCCTCTTCATTTAAAACTACAGTTTTTTGTTCTCCATCATCTGTAGTAGTTGATATTATTATTTTGTTAGGACTACACCCAGCAGTCATGATAATCATACTAATGCACATAGCTATAATAATTGATTTTTTCATATTACTCTCTCCCTCTTGTATCCATAAATTATTTTCTAATTTCTTTATCCTATCTAAATTATATACGATTACCGAGTCATATGAGTAGTGACGTGAGTCATAAATTTCTATGTCTCCTATCCAAATACAAAAGCTGTTTCAAATTGATTCCAATTTGAAACAGCCCATGTCAATTATATTATCTTTTCTTCAGTACCACAACTATAGCACTTCCGAATATCAATAAACCTAAGAATATCAAAAATTGTCTAATTTCTGCTCCAGATAATCTATTTAAAGCTTCTGTATTGATATCGCCCCGATCTTTTACATCTTGTATAACATTTTGCTCTACTGTCCTATGAACTATTTGATTTTGACCACTTGCATACAATACCTGCACATCTCCGCCTAATCTTCCCACAAAACCAAAATCTGAAAGATATTTAGATGCATTCTTTAGTGGTTTCTCTGACAAACCTGTAAGACTTACTATATTGTAGTTCTCACCTCTTGTAAGTTGTAATATCCCTAAACTGTCATTGTCTACATTAACCCAGTTTGAATGTTCTCGCCTGTATGTCTCATAGTTTTCATCGTATCCTAATTTAATTACATCATTAAATACACTTACAAATCCATCCTTGCTAGCTCCTCCAATATAGATATATTGACCTGCATCTAATTTTTCCGGAACCTCTTCTATAATCTCAATATTTGATATGTTTCTTAATCTATGACCTATATAACCAAATGCGTGAGATAACTCATTTAAAAACTTTCCTCTATCATGTAATACTTTTAAATTATTTAGTTCTCCATCTTTTATAAGTGGGTATGGATAATTTTCTAAATCGAATTTATCTCTATCTTCATGTGGTAAATAGAGATATGAGTCATTCGATACAAATGCCCAGGTATTTTGGTCAAAACTTCCACTCGCACAGTCTCTCGGCACATCGAGTGTAAATGATACTTCTATACTAAGTGTATCTGCATTTTTTATTTCATCTGGTATATCTACGAAGAAATCATCTAATCTATGACCTTCTTTCACTAATTTCTTACTAAAAACAGGAACTTCATTCATTTTTACAGTTACAGATGACGTATCATAATTTATTACATCAGCATATCTGAGTCTTAAATATAATTGTGCACCATCTTTAATTTGCCAATTACCTGGCATTCTATAATCATATTTTACAGAATTAAACCTTTCTCCAGAGAGCGTTATAGGTGCATATCCAAGTTCTTCAAATGTCAAATACTCATCTTCATCATCTTTGTTTTCATCTACAAATGTTTTATCATTTATCCAAACCACACTGCTGTCATTTTGTAGCTGCAAATCATCTTCAAATAATGATTTCACTGCCATAAGCATTTTTTCTTCGCTTTCACCAAGTATCATCATTATCCTTTTGTCTTTGTTCCTAGGATGCTCGATTTCTTTTATCAATACCTCGTTATTTAATTTATCCAATTCCTCTAATGTCAATTTTTCTCTATATTCCTTAGGTAAATTTGTTTTCCGTCCAATATAAATTAAATTTTCATTCTCTAAATTATTTGCATCATACAATTTTAAATCTGGCTCTACATTTTCAAATGGCAACCTATGTCCCAAATCAGCACTAAGCAATAACGCCGTCTTAAGAGTAGTCTCATTGTAGTTTTGAGGAATTTGTATCATAGCTTGAACTGGGTCATCTGCGCCTTCTACTAAATATGGATATGGATACTCTTTTAAACTC
>JAOAQY010000003.1 GCA_025210965.1 Tissierellales bacterium | reverse complement strand
TTTTAGCTAATTCAAAATCAGTGTCTTTTAGAGCTAGCTCTATTTGCGTTTCAACTGATTTTTTCTTTTCTTCGATTGCTAGATAATCTCTATCGAAATGATTAGCATATATCATTCGTTTGAATTTTTTTATTTTCATTTTTCTAATGGTGTTGTTTTCAATGATTAAAACATAATCCATACAATTTATGATTGAATAGTAATCATGTGAAATCATCAAAATCGCACCTTTATAATTTCGAATAGCTTGTTCAAGTGCTATTTGTGAATGTGTGTCTAAATGGCTAGTAGGCTCATCTAGTAATAGCATGTTTGAATTTCCAGCAGAGACTTTAGCTAATTGAAGTATGTTTTTTTCTCCACCGGATAAATCTCCAATAGTTTGATTGATATCATCTTCGTGGAATCCATATCCAGTTATGTGTGATTTGATTTGGTCATATGATTCAAATCCAATTTCAAAAAATTCGTCGGCTATAGTATTTGTCTCGTTCAATATTTCTCCTTGAATTTGAGACAGATAAGATACCTTAGCATCAGGATCAAACTCGATAGAGTCTAGGTTGTTTTTAACTATATCTTTTAATAATGTAGTTTTTCCAGTACCATTAGCACCGATAAGGGCTACTTTGTCAGTTGAATTAATCTCAAAATTGACATTTTCTAAAAGCATTTCGTCAAAGGAAACACCATAATTTTCTACCTTTAACATAGTAGTTTCTTCTTTGATGTTGTCTGTAACTAAACGTATATTTGGTTGTTTAATTTCCACGAAAGGATTGTGTATTCTTCTAGCTTCCAATCTCTCTTGGATTTTAACTCTAGCATTTAGAGATTTTCCTTTAGCTGCTGAGTCAAAATTAGTTGCTTCAAATCGCAATTTATCTATAAGTATTTCATTTCTTTTGATTTCTTCAGTGTCTGCAACAGCTAATTCTTGCAATTCAATTTTAGTTTGAAGTAGTGAGAAGTTATAATCTATATAATTTCCTTCAAATTCTTGTAGTTCTTTGTTTTCTAAGTGAACAATTTTATTAAAGCAGTGATTTAGTAAGAATCTATTGTGAGTTATTACTAATATCATTTTTTTGTGAGCATTTATTAGATTTTTTAAAGCGCAAAGATTTTCAAAATCTAAAAACACATCAGGCTCATCCATAATCATTAGATCAGGACTATTAAGCATTTCTTTAATTATTTGAACTAATTTGAATTCTCCACCACTTAGTTCAGAGATATTTAAATCTCTATGTTTGATTAGATTAGCAAGATTTAATTTTTTAGTAATATCACTTTCAAAATTATCCCCGCCAATAGATTCGAATTCATCTAATGCATCTTGGTATTGCTCTAGTAAAGTTTCGATATCTGAAGATGTTTCCATTTCTGTGCAAATATCAGTTATTTGATTTTGTAACTTAATAAATTTTTCTCCAATATATTCAAAAACAGTGATGTTTTTTGTTTTGTCTAATTGTGAAAACTGGCTAACATAGCCTATTTTGCAATTTGGTTCTATGTCTAATTTGCCATCAAACATATATTTTTCTGGATCTATTAGTATGTCTATTAATGTGCTTTTTCCGCTGCCATTTGCTCCTATAAACGCACAATGTTGACCTTTTTCTAATGTGAATGAAATATTATTGTATAGATCTTTTTGTGGAAATGAGTATGACAAGTTATCAACTTTTATCATATTTTACCGCTCCTTATCATTTAAAAAGAGCTTATAAATATAAGCTCTTTAGTATATCATTATTTGAAATTTAGTATTTGAATTTTGAAATTTAATATAAAATAAAAATTTGTTTTTATAAATCATTTATATTTTAGTTTACCGTTGATAGCATAACATTTTTTGTGATTAATTTCAATCATTTAATCTTTTTATGATTATGATACATGTTTAAAGGCGTTTTTTTCAACATCAAAATGACAATATAGTAATCTCTTGATTGCCATATCAATAAATTAGATATATAATGGCATTAGTAGATATCAATGATGTTTAAGACAAATTGCGAGATGATGGATATGTTATCTCGCAATTTATTTTGCCCGAATAAAAAGGAGTGTTGAAATGCAAAATTATAAAATGATTATTGTCTATGATGGTAGAAAATATATCGGATTCAATAAAACTAAGAAAAATGCATCAAAAAGTGTTCAAGGAAAATTAGAGTCAATATTGGAAAAATTATATGATGACAATATTGAAGTAATAGGAGCTGTAAATACTAGTGCTGGAGTTCACGCCAAGCAGCAAGTTGTGAATTTTGTAGTACCTGACGATAGAGTGGACGGTTCAGAGCTATTTGATTATTTTGAGAAGTACTTGACTGATGACATTATAGTGTTGTCAGTGCAATTAGAAGATAGTAGATTTCAAAGCAGATATTTGATGAAAGATGCAACATATGAATATCGTTTATGGAAAGTTGATGCACCAAATAGACCTTTATTTGAAAGACATTATGTTAATTTGATGAAGCAATGGGTTGATGTAGATAGGATGAAAGAGGCGGCTTGTAAGATTCAAGGCGAACATGATTTCTTAGCATTTACGACCAATAAGAAAGCTAAAAAATCAATAAAGGAAGTTAAAGCTATAAGTATAGAAGAAACTAGACACGAAATAGTAATAAAAATAACTGCAAATGGATTTTTGTTAAATATGGAAAGATATATAGTCGGTACATTGATTCAAGTAGGACTTGGACAGCTGCCAATGAATGCTATAGATAGAGCATTTAAATCAAGAGATAATGATGACGTAGGTCATAAAGCAAGTGCTGATGCACTTTCACTAATAGAAATTAGATATTAGTACACTTTTAGACGCATACATTGTTTGTTTTGATTCAAAAGATTGCTAATTTCTAAGTTGTAATGAAAATCAAAAAGACTAGGATGGTGTATATGATGTTCAGAGAAATGAGAAGAAAAGAGAAAAAATTAAGTCAAGAAGATTGTCAGAAACTCTTGTATGACGGTGAATTTGGTATACTATCTACTAATACGGAGATTGGTTATCCATATGTGGTTCCATTGAATTATGTTTATCATAATAATAGTATTTATTTTCATAGTGCAACTAAAGGATATAAATTAGACAATATTGAGTTAAACAATAAAGTCTCATTTTGCATAACATCTAATGTTGAATTACTTCCAAGTCAATTTGATACTAATTATGAGAGTGTTGTGGTATTTGGAAGGGCATTTGAAGAGATTGATAATAAAAAGGAAGCATTAAAATTATTAATAGAAAAGTATTCAAGTGCGTTCAAAAAAGAAGGACATGAGTATATTGAAAAAGCACATACGGCTACAAAAGTTATAAGAATAGATATTGATCATATAACTGGTAAAATGCAAAGGTAATTATGCAAAGAAAAGTGGTCGTAATAAGTGGAAAATTTCAATTAAGCATATATTGTTTCGTTTTGACTGAGTAAAGATTTATATAGAAGTATTAGAGCAGGGAAAATCGCCTGCTTTTTTTGTATCTAAAAGTTCACATGGTCAATTTCATGATTGAAAGTATGCGAGCGGAGAACTTATAGAAGGGGCTGATTTCTAGCACAAGAGAAATGCTACCTATTGCTGTTTTCAAATTGTAATAGATATTTGTGAACTGCAAGTATGAAATGATGTTGACAATTTGGATATGTAATAGTAGAATCAAGATGATTGCGATTAA
>JAOAQY010000002.1 GCA_025210965.1 Tissierellales bacterium | reverse complement strand
GACGAAGAAAAAGCTAAAATTGATGCTATAATGGACAAATTAGATGGTGACGATCCTATCGTTGTAATCTGTCCTGGCGGAAAAGGTGGAGCTCAAAATACTGTTAATCACCTTAAATCAAAAGGCATCGCAGAAGAGCGTTTATTTATCTTAGAAAATGGTCAAGGTGGATGGCCATATGAAGAATTATTAGAAAAATAATTCTTCATATATAAACTTAAAATTTGTATCTAACAATAAAATATAGTGGCTCATTCTAAAATTCACTCGCATATCGACTGAATTTTAAGATGAGCCACTTCTTTATTACCTTATATATTTTTTGATATATCTAAATTATTTAAGTTATTATTTATTCCTTGATTTGCCATCAAATATCTTGATTCCCGCAACAAAAATGACCTGCAAAAATACTCCAGCTGCTAGACATATCAAAAAATAAGGATATGACAATTTAGCTCTAAAATTTTCACTATACGCTATTATAGGAAATATTATCGACAGCACAAAACCTATAGTTGTTTCTATTTTCAGCAATAGAGTTTGTTTTCTTCTAAAAGCCCTAAATAAAATAAATCCAAATACTAGCGCTATAATCACAGCTCCCATCGACTCTATAATCAAGTTTCCCTCTGAAAATATGCTATTTGCATATTGAGCTTTTCTATAGTAAACATGATGCATAACTCCTGCTTTTTTGGTACATAAATCTTCTAATATCCACGGAATCACCAAAAGAGCTATCTGTACGATAGCTCCAATGGCAATTATCATCATTTTGATAATTTTTTTAATCATATTATTTTGGTTCTCCTGTTTCTGTTGGCAATCCTTCTGTGTTACTCCATCCGATCCAGCCATCACTAAATATTCCGATATCTGGTATACCCATAGTATCTGCATAGAAATATATTTCCGCTACTCTCCAACCGCTACCACACATAAATGATAAATGTTTCGTAGTATCAATATTAGATTTCGCCCAAAGTGCTAATATTTCATCTTTATTTCTCATAGTTCCATCTATATTTCTATAGTAATCTAGTGAGTAAGAATCTGTTTTTCCAGCATATCCGAATACTGAACCAGGTACTCTACCCGCTTTGTCATGATAGCTATATCCTGTATCTTCACCAATATGTTCTTTCCAAGTTCTATTGTCTACTAATGTAAACTCTTCTGGATTTTTTAATCCTTCTATCGTCTCTTCAAGAGTATCTATAACACCTTCATTAAGTGGTATCTTTGCTCCAAAACTTTCAACTGGAACTGGTTTATTACTTTCCATCTCCACCTCATAGCCAGCGCTCTTCCAAGATGCTAATCCACCATTTAATACTCTTACATCTTTTACACCCATATATTTTAGAACACTCGCAACACGGTAAGCCGCTATTTGTCCTTCACTTGTAACTATTACTGTATCATCTTTTGTAAATCCATAGTCTTTTGCAAATTGCTCTAATTTCTCATCACTTGCAAGCATCCACATAGGTGGATTTTCTGTTGGTGGTTCTATGATATCTGTGTTTATATGGAAACTAGTAGGAATATGACCTACTCCTTCTTTCGCGTAAGATAATTCTTCTCCACCCCAGCTAGCTTCTACCATTTTAACTTTAGTTCCTGGTTCAAATGTTTCTACATCTTTTCCATCCAAAATATTCTTTACTACCTTAGCCGGAACTATAGTTTCATAGTTTTCATATTTTTCCATTGGAAGGCTAGTATCATCTGCCCATCCATCTACGTCGTATACATACAAACTTTCATATCCTTTAGCTTTCAAATACTCTGCTACAACTTTAGATTCTTCGCCATTTGCATCATATAGCACTATATTTTTTTCTTTATCTATTCCTTTAATTTCAAGTGCTTCTTCAAGAATACTTTCTTTGTTGTCATTTTCAACAGTTAACCAATTAGCAGAAAAATCAACTGCACCTTTTATATGTCCACCTCTTGATTCGCCATACAATTTCCAGCCATTGTACGAATCATTTAATCGAGTATCTACTAATACCCAATTAGAATCTTCATAGTTTTCTTTTAGTTTTTCAGTTGATAACTCTTCAAAGCCTTCAGTTTTTTGTTGTTTCACTTCCACCTGAGCTGTTGTTTCTTTATTTTCTTCCGTTTCTTCTTTTTTGGCATTTTCTCCACTGCATGCAGTTAATGCAACCATTCCTGCTAATGCAAATGCCGCTACTTTCAAAAACTTCTTTGATTTTTTTAACACGAGCGTTCCCCCACTTCTTAAGCTTAATATATTTCAAATAATAACTCTGACTTCTATAGATTACCAAAAATAAGGCTTCAGAGGAAGCCTTATTAGTAATTTTTATATTTGTATTTTTGATATAAGATTTTTTTATAGATCATTCTATTTCTTTTAAGTATCTATATACGCTTGTCTCAGATATCTCCAATTTTTTAGCCACTTGCCTTACAGCACCCTTGATACCAAATACACCTTTTTCTCTGAGTTCTTTTATTACTTCTATCCTCTCATTTGGAACCATTCGGTCAACAGGTAGATTCATTGCTTGAATCGTTTCATCTATCATACCAAATGTTATTTGATTTACAGTATCTTTTTCAAGCACTTCTTCTGTCTCTTTTGGCATAAATGCTTCAAAATATTTTCTTGCCATATTAGCTAAAGTCAAATCAAAGTTAAAACATAGTATTCCTATAAGCTCTCCGCTCTTCTTTCTTATATAAAACGAACTTGATTTCATTTCCTTCCCCTGATAATTAACTTTTTCATAATTCGCATGATATCTCAGATTTTTCTCTATCTCATAGACCTTTTTCCCTATAGCATCAATATGGTCACCAATTTTTCTATTTGAATACTGACCATTTCTAATAGCTATAATTTCCGCTCTTTGATCTTCGATTTTATGAAGCGCAATCTCACATTCCGACCCCAATGTCTCTGCCATAAAATCAACTAATTGAGTGTATGATTCTAACAATATCTCTTTTTCTAAATCTTTGCTCATGCGTATCACAACCTTATTTTTTATAATTTAGACCTCTAGCAAATGCTTTTTTGTTTATCTCTACAAATTTAGGCTTTACAAGTTTTTCTATGATATTGTCCCAATCAATATCTTCCAATTGCATCTCTTTTACTAGTGCTCCCAACAGCACTATATTCATTGTCTTAGCATTTCCTATCTCTTCTGCTATTTTAGCAGCCCCAATAAGTTCTGTCGATACTTTTTCTGTTATTTCTTCCTTTAATCCTTCAGGATAATTAGCTTTTCCTATGAGCATTGGCGATGATGGTAGTCTATAGTCATTCAAAACCACCTTACCTTCTTTTTTCACATATGATAGCCATCTATATGCTTCCATTTCTTCAAATGAGACTAAAATATCTGCATTTCCCTTACCTATAATCGGTGAATTTACCTTTTCACCATATCTAACTTGAGTAGAAACACTTCCACCTCTTTGGGACATACCATGAATTTCTGACATTTTGACATCATATCCGCCATGAAGAAGCCCTGTTGTAAGTATTTTACTTGCAAGTATAGTTCCCTGTCCTCCTACTCCAACTAATAATATATTTTTTACATCATTCATATATATTCACCTCTCTATTTTTTAATTATGTCTATAGCCTTTACAGGACATACTTGTGCACAAATTTCGCATCCAAGGCACATGTTTTCATCTATTTTTGCTTTTTTATCTTCAAAATGAATAGCTGGACATCCAACACTAGTACATTTTTTACAACCAATACATTTTTCACTATCAACCGCTAGTTTTTTGAAATACTTCCCAAATTCTTTATTGTCTTTTTCAGAATGTTTCTTTAGGGCACATGGCCATCTAGTTATAATAACTGACGGTTCTTCTAGTTCTAACGCCCAGTCAAGTGCAGCTCCCATTTCATCAAGTTTTAAAGGATTAACCTTTCTGACATGTTCAACACCCAATGCTTTTACTATTTTCTCTATATCTGCTTCTTTTGTAACTTCACCTTGAGCTGTAAGTCCTGTTCCTGGGTGATCTTGGTGACCTGTCATTCCAGTAATTCTATTGTCCAATATGAGAGTAACTGTGTTGCTTTTATTATAAACTACATCCAACAACCCTGTCATTCCAGAGTGAAAGAACGTTGAATCTCCAATTACAGATACTACCTTTTGACCTGTATTGTACTTTTTAAATATTTTAGATGCACCATGCCCTTCACTTATACTAGCTCCCATACAAAGTATGGTATCAACCGCACTAAGTGGTGGAAGTGCTCCAAGTCCATAACATCCTATATCTCCAGTAACAACTAATTTATTTTTCTTTATCCTCTTTGCAACTTCATAAAAAGCGCCTCTATGAGGACACCCTGCACATAGTACTGGTGGTCTTTTTACTAGTTTCTCATCATTTACCTCTATTAACTCCTTAGCTTTATCTTTTAAAGTTTCTTCTATGATGTTTGGATTTAACTCTCCCATATTTGGTATTTTTTCTTTACCTATGCATTCTATACCTTCAGCTTTTAATTGCTCCTCTATAAAAGGTTCTACCTCTTCTATTACATAAAGTTTATCAACGCCTTTTGCAAATTCTTTTATTTTTTTCATAGGAAGAGGAAAACTAAATCCTATTTTCATGTATGATACTTCACTTCCAAATATTTCTCTCGCATATTGGTATGCAACTCCAGAACTTATAACACCTATTTTTTTGTCATTCCACTCTATATAATTTAACTCTGTCTCATTTGAAAACTTCTCAAGCTCTATCAATTTATCTTCAAGTTTTGCTCTCTGCCCTGGAGCAAAAGCTGGCATAGTAGTGTATTGTGCTATATTTTTTTCATATGGCACTAGTTCTATTTCTTCTCTGTCTTTAAGCTCAACTACACTTTTGCTATGACAGACTCTAGTTGTCATTCTCATTAGCACTGGTATATTGTGCTTCTCACTTATTTCTATAGCCGCTTTTACCATATCTTTGCATTCCTGACTATCTGATGGTTCTACCATAGGTATCTTTGCAAATTTGGCATAATATCTATTATCCTGCTCAGTTTGAGAAGAATGTATTCCAGGTTCATCAGCTGTAAGTATTACTATGCCACCTCTTGAACCTGTGTAAGCAAACGAAAACAATGGATCCGCCGCAACATTTAATCCTACTTGTTTCATAGAAGCAAAGCTTCTCGCTCCCGCCATACTTGAACCTATAGCACTCTCTAATGCAACCTTTTCATTTGGCGCCCATTCCGCAATAATATCTTCTTTGTACTTTGATATATTTTCTAATATCTCTGTACTAGGTGTACCTGGGTATGCTGAAGCATAAATTATGCCTGCTTCATAAACTCCTCTAGCTACAGCTTCATTACCTGTAAGCAATTCTTTCATAAATATTACCTCCATTTTGTTGTAATTTTTTTACCACGATGGTTTTTTTTCTATCATGTAATTAGTTTATCTCACTGTATTTAAAAAGTCAATGGTGTAATAAGCACAAAAAATACCAATTACTAAAGTAATTGGTATTCCATAACTATACATTCTATTTTAAATTTTCTTCCCAAACGGCTTCTTTATATCCCAGCAAGACCATTTTACCATCAGTAATTAAAGGACGTTTTATTAGCATTCCATCACTCGCCAACAATTCTATCGCCTTTTCATCTGTCATTTCTGCTAGTTTATCCTTTAACCCTAATTCTCTGTACTTCATCCCAGAAGTATTAAAGAATTTTTTCAAAGTCAATTCACTCTTTTTATACAAATCCATTAACTCTTCTTTAGATGGTGGATTTTCAACTATGTGTATTTTTTCAACATCTACTTCATTTTCTTCAATCCACTTTACCGCTTTTTTACATGTAGAACATTTTGGATAGTAATATAATTTATACAAAAATATCATCCCTTTCATCAAAAATTAAGTTTAGGTGCCCATTTATTCAAAAGTTCTCGTCGAACTCTATAATCTGGTTGTATCGTCTCAACTAATTTCCAGAAATCTGCCGAATGATTCAAATGAACTAAATGGCATAACTCATGTATTATGATGTAATCTATAATTTCAACTGGAGCCATCATTAGTCGCAAATTATAATTCAAATTTCTCTTTGAACTACAACTGCCCCACCTAGTCTTTTGATTCTTTATTCTAATCTGATTATATTCTAAGTTTAATTTTTTTGCATGTAATTCGGTTCTATAACTAAAAAATTTTTTTGCCTGCACTCCATACCACTTTTCTAATACATCTCTAACAAAGTCAGGTCTGTCATCAAATGTGCTTAGTACAATTTCATTTTGACCAAGTTCTATGCTTGCTTTTTTTAATTTTGTCTCTTTGCTTATTCTAAGCAAATACAAATCCCCCATTACATAAAGTTTTTTCCCCGTTTTATAAGTATTTAGTTTTTCATTAGATATATTCATAACAGTTTTTCTATTTTTTAGTATCCAGTTAGCCTTCGATTCTGCAAATTTCTTCGCTACCTTCATGCTAGTCCTTTTTGGAATAGACACTATGACCAATCCATCTTCCATTATTTTAATTGCCATAGTCTTTCTATTTTTCTTTTCTATATTGTAAGGTATCAATTGTCCCTCTACTAAAATAGTCTCCATAGTCATATCCCTTCTCTAATCGATAAGAATCATCTGTTCTATTATTTGACTAAATTTATCCTCATTTTTTTTCATCTCATAAATCTCATTTACAAATGTTGGTCTATCTGTAATTATATTGTCAACTCCCATAAGTATGAATTTCTCAATATCTTCCACCTCGTTTGCAGTCCAAACATGAACTTCTTTGCCCATTTCATGGGCTTTTATTACAAAATCTTGATCTAATACAGATGATTCTACACTTAAGATATCAAAATCTAAATTTTCATATTTCCCTGCAACTAAATAAATTATGCTTCCTATTTTTATATTGGAATCTAAATCTCTAACTTTCCTTAGCTTTTTAGCATCTAATGATGTGACTATACAATTTTCATAAAAATTTTCGTCTTTTATAAGCTCGGTTACTCTTTTAACAAAATCATCAGAGGCCCCATCTCCCTTTAATTCAATATTTAGTTTTATCTTTCCTCGCGCTTCATCCATCATTTCTTTAAGAGTCGGTACTTTCTCACCTTTAAATTCACTGCTAAACCACTCTCCGAAGTCTAGTCTTCTTATTTCATAAAAACTCATATCAGATACATCTTTATCTACGCCTGTAAATCTTTTGACATTTCTATCGTGAGTAACTACTAGTTGGCCATCTATAGTCTCTTGGACATCTATCTCTGCGAAATCACATTTCTCTTCTATAGCAACTTTAAGTGCTGAAATTGTATTTTCAGGCGCATTAAACGAGCTTCCTCTATGCGCAGTAATAGCTGGCTTTTTTATATTAAACCTGTAATCCAAATTCATCTGCATGCTCAAGTAAGTAAATACAAATACACTTATAATAAGCCCTGTGACAAATATTCGCTTTTTAAATATCCAGCCAAATCTAAACCATTTAAAGTTTCTAAAGTTTTCATCAACATAAATTTTGCTCTCTTCTTTATGCTCTTTTTTTAATCTATAAAACAATCTTGTTATTGCAGCTATATTAAATGGAATAACTAATGACAAAAACACATATATTATAATATTATTTAGTGCTCCAAAAATAAGCAAAAATCTCTCAGGATTGTTAAGTGTCACGCTTATAACTATTCCCATGAGAAATATAGCAATCCACAATACAAAAAATGCTAATCCCATAAGAGCAGATGCTATTTGTATACCTATGAAATACTTTATAAATAATCCTATATCTTTTTTTATAAGTAGCCAGCTCTTTTTCATTGCCATTGATGGTTTATAGTCTTCAAGTATTATATAATGCAAGCTAAATATCCATCTGATTGCAAATAAAAACAATATCGAAACTAAAAAACCGTACAACACCAAAAGCCACTCTTGATTAAATATATAATCTTCAATAAATTTAGGTAATGCTAATGTACTGAGCAAACTTGTATTTATTCCCCAACCTAGTATAGGTGATATAAGGAAAAAATAGGCTGCCATTAATATTCCACCTGGGCCTATAAACCTTGGAAATTTTTTCAAAGTAGCTATTACTATTTTTTGAAAATCAATACTATCCTCTTTCATCTTTATTTTATATGAAACCAATATTAGTCCACCGATTTCTATTATCATAAACAAAAGAGCTATTAATACTATTATAAAAAACGCTATTATCCCTTGCCATGAAAATGCCATCTTTAAAAAATCATTATTTTGTAGCGCCGTAAATCCTTTTTTATGCATAAAAACATTGAATATCCAAACTATCAAAGGATAAACAAAAAAAGCTGACAAAAATCTCATCGTCAATTCAAATTCTAATATTTTAGATATAGATCCTCCTATATCTTTAAATGAATCCAGTACTATCTTCCATGATTTAAATCTTTTAAAAAACATTATTCAATCACCCACAAACTTTCTCTATCCGACTATTATAAACCAATATTTTGAATTTGTCACCCATAGAAGTCAGTCTTATCTGCTAATAACAGTCTCTCAAAAAAGACTACCCAGTAAATCACTGGGTAGCCTTTCGCCAATAGCATCTTTGAGGGGGAAAACTATTATGCATTATAAATATACCCCACACACTTTACTTCAATAAATTTTTGATACAAACCATGATTGTTCTTTATCTGTCAATTATTATTCTCTCTCTAATATCGTATACGTTGTTGGTATTACAACCAATGTCAACAATGTTGACACAACCAAACCAAACATCAAGGCAATAGCTAGTGGTTTGAATAATTGACTCTCAGATATAGCTAGTGGTATAAGACCTATAACTGTCGTAATTGTACTAAGTACAATAGGTCTGAATCTCTTGTCGATAGCTGCTTTACAAGCTTCCGTCTTATCCTTTCCATCAGCTCTCTCTTTGTTTATAAAGTCAACTAAAACTATCGCATTGTTTACAACTATACCCATTAAACTTATCATACCAAGCAGCCCTGTGAAAGACAATGGTTGTCTAGTTATAAATAATCCAAGTATAGATCCTATAGCTGATAGTGGAATAGTACAAAGTATTACAAATGGTTGTGAGAATGATTTAAACTGAACTAGAAGGATTACAAATATTGCAATAGCTGCAAATATAGCAGACACCCCTAAATTTCCAAAGTATTTCTTAATCATTTCATCTTCACCATCAAATGTAACTCTAACCCCACTAAGATCCATTTTTGACATTTCTGTTTTCAAATTGCCAACTATATCTCTTCTATTATATCCTGTTTTTACGTCTGAGAACGCAGTTATCGCATAATCTCTATCATATCGTAGTATAGTAGGCAATTGAGTTTCTAAAACTACCTGTGCCACATTCTTTAATAGCACTTTTTTGCCTGTTATTCTAGATTTGATTTTTAGATTTTCTAAATCTTCTACAGTTTGTATATCTGTTTTTACTATTATACTCTTTTCAGAATCATCTTTTCTAAGAACCGATGCCTCTCGACCTCTAAGTGCCATACTCACTTCATTCTGTATATCATAATTCGATATTCCAAATAGTGAAGCTTTTTCTTTATCTATTTCGACACTATAAGCGTAATTCTTGTTACCATAATCGTCATTTACATTTATAGTTCCCGGAGTCGCATTTAATACATTTTGTATCTGCTCACTTGCAGCTTCTAATATATCATAATTTTCTCCAGACAATCTGATTTTTATAGGATGTCCGATCGGTTCTGCATACTCTAGTTCTTTTACAATAGCCTCTCCACCTGTTACACTACCATTTATTCTAGCTTGTAATGCCTCTACAAATTGTGTATTATTTCTGTATCTTTCTGATTCAGATAAATCAACATTTACTAGTATTTGTGCATTGTCTACCATCTCTACCATAACTCTAAGTGTATCGTAAAATCTTGGTATACTACTTCCTACACTAGATGCATATCCCACTACTTCTGGTTGTTCTTTCAATACCGATTCAACTTGCTCTACTACATTTTTTGTATAATCAAGCCCTATATTTTTCTCCGCTTTTATGTCCACATATACTATAGATTTGTCAGCTTTAGGGAAGAATATAATTGGCAATTTGCTCAATAAGAATACGGTCCCTCCAATGACTAGTAATATACACATAAACATCATACCTTTGTGTTCCAATGACCTATTAAGCATCCTAGTAAAAAATGCTCGTAATCTATACTTTTGGATCTTTTCTTTTCTCTTTTTAGAGAACAAAAATGCCATAGTTGGTGTTATGAATATAGCTGTTATATAAGAACCTGTTAGCGCTAGCATTACAACCTTTGGAAGCGAAGCTACATAATCTCCAGCTAGTGAATCAAGCATCAATAATGGTGAAAATGCTGCTACTGTAGTAAGTGTAGATGCAAATACTGACACAGCAACATCCTTAGTACCATTTACACACGCTTTCAATTTGTCTTCATCATTGTCAATTCTTATTTGAATAGAGTCACTTACAACGATAGCATTATCAACTAACATACCTAGTGCTACTATCATACCTGCTATAGATACCTGATGTACTTTGATTCCCATAGCTGGAAGTACCGCAAATGTCATAAGCATAGATACTGGAATTGCAGTTGATATAATTAACGCATTTCTAAGTCCTAAACCAATTAGTACAACTACTATAACTAGTAATACCGATTGGATAAGATTCATTATGAAATTATTAACTGAAAGTGCCACATCTTTTGGCTGATAAAGGACTTCATTAAATGTAAGGTCACTTGGTAAGTTTCTTTTAAGTTCTTCAATCTTGTTTTCAACATCTTTACCTACTAATATTACATTTTTACCATCTTCAAAATATCCCGATATGAGCACCGCTGCTTTTCCATTATCTCTGTATTTAGGACTTGTTTCATCTAGTTTTTCATGAACATTTGCTATATCTTTTAATTTTAATACAGAACCATTTTCTCTAGATACCCCTATCAATATATCTTCTATATCTTTTGCACTTTTGTATGATGAATCTGTTTTTATAGTAATTTTACTATTATCATTTTCTATTTCACCAAATGGTATCTGTACGTTTTGAGCTTGTATCAATTGTTTAAGTTCATCTAGTGAAAGTTTGTTGTAATTTAGTTTTTTGTAATCAACTTCAACTTCTATTTCGTGGTCTAACTCACCTTCCACCTCGAATTTTGATATACCATCAACTTCACTTAAATCTTTAGTAATTTCATCTGCATAATAAGCAAGTTCTTCATATGAATAGTTTTCTCCAGTCAAGCTTATAATCATACCTGCCGTCTCTACTACATCTGTATTTAACTCTATATCGTAGCATTCAGATGGCAAATCACTTTGCAAATCATCCATTTTAATTCTAAGGTCTTTCCATGCTTCATCTGGATCTGTTCCATATTTCATTTTGAGAACTACCACAGAAACATTGTTACTTGAATAGGTTTCTGCATACTCATAACCTTCTATTTTCGAAACCTCATCTTCTATTTTCTTTGTAACACGCTTTTCAACGTCAACTTGACTAGCCCCAGGGTATATTGTTGTCATAATAGCATATGGCGCACTTAAATCTGGTGCTTCTTGTTTTGGAACTACGTAATAACTATATAGTCCCATTAGAACAACTACTACAACAAAGAAAATCGTTATCTTTTTGTTTTTTATGGCTCCTTCTAGTAACTTATTCATCGTCCGCACTCCTTTAGTTTTCTACTACTTTTACAGAATCGCCAGCTTTGATCTTGTTTGTATTTGATGTAACAACAAATTCTCCATTCTCAATACCTTTGACTTCAACAGTATCTCCGTATATAGTTCCTAATTCAATATTCTTTTTGACAACTACTCCATCTTCTACTACATATACAAAATCATTTCCTTGATTAAGTATAGTATCTATCGGCAATACCATCCCTTGATATTTTTGAATTTCCATTTTTGTTTTTCCTATGCTTCCAAGTCTTATATCTGGAGCATCGAATGAAACTTCAATCTCAAATGTTCTAGTTTCTAAATCCGCAACTTCTCCTATGTTGGTAACATTTCCTTCATAGTGATCGTCTCCAAAACTCAAATCAACAGCCATTCCCATTTTTACATAATCAACTTCATCTTGAGTCATACCAATATTAATAATTTTGCTATCACTTCTAACCACTATAATCGGCATACCTTGGTTTATCATTTCATCTTCTTCATACAAAACTTCTACTACGTAACCTTCAGCATTTGCTACTAATTTGTTTTCTTGTTTCATATTATTTTGAATATTGTAACCTTCTTGAGCCTTTTTATAGCTATTCGAAGCAACTTCATATTTAGTTTTCACTTCATCATAACTTCTTTTAGATATACTACCCGTATCAAATAGTGCTTGTGCTTTATCTAAGGCATCTTTCGCTAATATATAGCTCTCTTTTGCCGATGCTAACTGAGCTCTTGCACTATCAGTTGCATAATTCATCTCTTTAGATGTAAGTGTTGCTAATATTTGACCATTTTTTACATAGTCACCAACTTCAACATTGATTTTTTCTATTCTTCCGCTATTTTTAAAACTCAATTTCTTAATATTTTTGGCTTCTACCGTTCCGATATTATACAAACACTCTGTTAATTCACTACTTTCCGTAGTAATAACTTCGACTGGCGTTGTATCATCTATTTTTTCTTCGTTTACCCCTTTTTTGCAACCAAATACGCTAATCAAAATCGCAACACTAATAACTCCCAATATCAAATAATTTTTTTTACCTCTCATGTTCTTCCTCCTCTAATTCCAAAAGAGAATTCAAATTCTCTTTTTGGTATAATGAAAAACTATAGCTCGCTAGCTACTCATTGCAATCTATAGCTACCAAATACAGTCACTTAATTTCAATCAACAATCCCTCTAATATAGTTCTAGCAAATATATATAGTTTATCGTAATTATCTTCATTATCTTCGTTGTAAACCGACAATATTATTCTTATACATCCTTCTATAAGTGCTGCCGAAATCGGAACACTCAAATCTCCAAATGCATTAACTTTGCCTAAATTACTCTGTAGCATCAATCGTCTAATTTTAACCGCTAGACTTTGAATTATCTCTTCTTTAATAGTCATGTACTGTGTTGATTGACTTTTCAATAGTACAATCAATATCTCATCTTTGTGATTTTTTGATAAGTGGATGATTTCATCCAAAACATATGTCATCACATTCATTATGTTTTCATGAGGTTCTATGTTTTCATCTAGCTCATCAGGAACACTCTCTATTAAAGTTCTTTTAATGCGTTCGACCACAGGTGTTACTATAGCATCTAATATCGCCTCCTTATTTTTAAAGTACCTATATACATTTCCAACTCCTACATGTGAATTTTTTGCAATAGATGAAATCGATGCATTCTGATAACCCTTTTCTAAAAACTCAGCTTTAGCATTTTCAATAATCTTATTCCTAACATCTTCTTTTTTATATTGAGCCATAAAAAGCGAATCCCCCTTCTCTTTTTATGATTTTACGCTCATTTTGAAGCTTTGTCAACAATTTTCATCTAATTTTCATTTTTATTCACATTCTGTTCATTTTCTGATCAAATTTTTGTAATAAAAAAAGCAGACTTCTCTGCTCTTTTTATTACTTCATAGCACGTATAGCTTGCATAAGTGCTGGTATAACTTGTTTTTTTCTTGAAACTACTTTATTTGCAAAACAGCCCTGTACTCCAGATATTTCAAATGCATTAGCTATTAAATGCGGAGTATCACTTCTATAGAACATATATGAGCCATTTTGCATTATGTCAGTAACAAGCATCAATGTTAAATCATGCTCTTTATTTTTAAATACTAATTCAATATTTTTCAAAAATTCTTCTCTTCTATTGTTTATATCTTCGATATCTAATGTAAATATTTGTGAAATACCGACCTTTTTATCTTCCAAAACAAACTCTTTAAAATCTTTGTAGAATATTTCATCTATACTCTGTCCTTCTAAAGATGTCCCAGTTCTAAACATTTTCATTGCATATTTTTTCAGGTCTAAACCTAATTGAACATTTAACTCTGAAACTGCAATACTATCAAGTTCAGTCGTTGTTGGTGATTTCAATAAAAGAGTATCCGAGATGATACCAGATAAAAGAATGCCTGCTATTTCATACGGTATCTCTACCATATTTTCTCTATACATTTGGTACACTATAGTACATGTGCTACCAACAGCCATATTTCTAAAATTTATTGGTTTTGAAGTAGACATATCTCCTATCTTGTGGTGATCTACTATTTCTAATATATTTGCTTCTTTAAGACCTTCTGCACTTTGGCTATACTCATTGTGATCTACTATAATTACATTTTTCCTGCCTGGATTCAAAACATGTTTTCTAGATATAAAACCTTTAAAATTATTTCTCATATCAACTATAGGATAGTTCGAATGTACTCTCATTCTCATTTCTTCAACTACATCTTCCAAGTACTCATTTTGATAAAATTTTATTAGGTCTACGGTCATTATAGATGATATATAATTAGCCTGATGAATCAATTTAGATGTAGTATACGTATCTTTTGGAGTAGCTATAACATTTACACCTTTATCTTTAGCCTCCTCAAAATACCTCTCCGGAATCTGATCCTCACCAGTAATTATTATTAATTTAACCCTTTTACTAATTGCATGCTCTATTATACCATATCTATTTCCAACTATAATTATACTATTTTCATTTATTATATCAGAACCTTTTATCGTCCCAGAATGAAAAGCTATTACCGATATCTTTCCACTAATTTCTTCTTTCTCACTACCTTTTAAAAGTGTACCATCTAGATCATTTATAATGTTCTCAAGTGATGTCTCAAGAGTATATATATCACCTCTAACCAATGACATCGCAATATCCTTCATAGTTACGACTCCAGCTAACTCTTCATCTTCACCTATAATTGGCAATGCTTTTAAATTGTGTTGCTCCATCAATTGAAAAGCTGTACGAATTGAAGTTTTTGGTCGTATCTTAGGAGGCTTATCGTAGTCTAAATCACTCACTTGTATTTTTACATTATCTATCTGTTCTGGTTTATTTAAATCAAAAAAATCTAAAATAAATTTGCTCTCTTTATTAGGCTCTCCTAAAGCACACGCTTTCGTATTATATCCCAATTGATTTTTTAAATATGAAAGTGCCAATGTCGATGCAATTGTATCGGTATCGGGATTCTTGTGCCCAAAAATTAATGTCTGCATTAAATCTCCTCCTAAAATAATCCTGCATATATTCTAACAGTTTAGGAGTAAAGTTTCAAATCAAGATCCTAGAAAATACTGCCCGATATATTTTTCAAACGATATGACCTTTGTCTGTATTTTAGTCTCTGTCAGGTATTTTAAATCAACTATAGTTGCTACCGTAGATAATTTTTTATTGAGTTTTGGTTTATCTATCACAACAGCATAGAAATCACTATAAATATCAGGATAATCCTCTCTGCTGACTATTTTAAGTTCTCCATTTTCAAGCTTTACTCTAGCATTTTTTATAGCTTTAGCATAACTCACATGTTGTATAAATATTAGTGCCGTCTCCTCTGTATATATTCTTGCGCGCCCTTTTTTTATGTCTCTAATCATATAAGCCACTGCTTTTTCCATTCTATGTCCATTTCTTTCCACAAAAAACACACTGAGTAGCTCATAGTTATTGTTTGGTCCTATATCATCCATCTGCTTGGCATTAACTCTATTTGAACTATCTGATTTTTTCTCCGTGTCATCTTTAGGCTTTAGGTAATATCTTATATCGTCTTCTTTCTTTGACATAAAAACCCCTCCTTGTCATTATATGTTTACCCTCAATCATTTACAAAAAACTTTTTCTATCAAAATTAATTATTGACCCTCATTTAATAATATGATACTATGTGGGGGTATTAATTAGTAGGAGGTATTTTATGAAAACAACAGAATTACGAGGTGTATGTGCAAAATTAGTAAACTATGATATAATCGACGGAAAACTTCACAACGTTAGCTTTGTAGGTGGCTGTAACGGCAATTTAAAGGGTATTACTAGTCTAGTAGAGGGAATGCTCGTGGAAGATGTTATAGCAAAATTAGAAGGTATTACTTGTGGTGGCAAAGGTACATCTTGTCCTGACCAATTTAGCAAAATTCTTCTAACGTCTCTTAATGAAAATTCTAAAGCTTGTTAGTTAGTAGTTTAGTAGTTAGTAGTTTAGTAGTTAGTAGTTTAGTAGTTAGTAGTTTGTTAGTTATTTATGTAAAATAAAAAAACCAGAGGATATTTATTCTACATAAATATCCTCTGGTTTTATATATATTGATTTACGATATATTCTTAATATATCCTATTATTAGTAGTCGCTTTTTTCACCTAGTTTTGAATCTGTAACTATTGCAACAGATGCACTAGCTCCAACTCTGCTAGCTCCAGCTTCTTTCATTTTCATTAAATCTTCCAAAGTTCTAACTCCACCAGAAGCTTTAACTCCCATATCTGGTCCAACTGTCTTTCTCATTAATTTAACATCTGCAACAGTAGCTCCACCAGTGCTAAATCCCGTTGATGTCTTAACAAAATCCGCACCTGCTTCTTTAGAAAGCTCACAAGCTTTAACTTTTTGTTCATCTGTCAACAAGCAGTTTTCAAGAATAACTTTTACTAAAGCTTTACCTTCTGCAGCTTTAACTACTGCTTTAATATCATTTCTTACGAAATCATAGTCTGCATCTTTAAGTGCTCCTACATTTATTACCATATCTATTTCATTTGCTCCATTTGCAATAGCTTTTTCTGTTTCACAAGCTTTGGAATCAGAAGTCATTGCTCCTAAAGGAAAACCTACTACACAGCAAGTTTTTATATCTGTTCCCTTTAAAAGTTTTGTTACTAATTCTGCATAGCATGAATTCACGCATACCGATGCAAAATTATATTCTCTTGCTTCCTCGCAAACCTTTTCTACCATTGCCTTTGTTGTGTCTGCTTTTAAAATAGTGTGGTCAATCATTTTCGCTACATTTTCCATTATAAACCCTCCTAAACAAATTGTTTTCACCCTAAATCTAAATTATTCTGCCATTTGAGCTTGTACTGCTGTAATGGCAACTGTACCCACTATATCCTCTACCGAACACCCTCTCGATAAATCATTAAGTGGTTTTGCCAGACCTTGAGTAACTGGGCCATATGCCTCAGCTTTAGCAAGTCTCTGAGCTATTTTATATCCAATATTTGCTGCATCCAAATCTGGGAACACCAAAACATTAGCTTTTCCCGCAACATCACTATCTGGAGCTTTTAAGCTTCCAACAGATGGTACAATAGCTGCATCGAATTGTAACTCTCCATCTAATTTAAGATTCGGAGCTAATTCTTTTGCAATCTTAACACCTTCGCTTACTTTATCAACATCTGGATGTTTTGCACTACCATAAGTTGAAAATGAAAGCATCGCCACTATAGGTTCATCTTGAATCAGAGCGCTATATGTGTTTGCCGAGCTAAGTGCAATATGTGCTAATTCTTCTGATGATGGATTTGGATTCAATGCTGAATCAGCAAATACAAATATACCATTATTTCCAAATTCACAATTTGGAACATCCATTATAAAAGCTGCTGAAACCAATTTAGTATTTGGTGCAGTTTTTATAATTTGAAGAGCAGGTCTAAGTATATCTGCAGTAGCATGAACTGCTCCAGATACCAAACCATGTGCTAATTCTTTTTTCAATAGCATAACACCAAAATATATTGGATCCATTAACAATTCTCTAGCTTGCTCTGGTGTCATACCTTTTTTCTTTCTAAGTTCTACTAATGTTTCAACAAAATCATCCATACCGTCATAGGCTTTTGGATCTAAAAACTCAGCAGCACTTAAATCTAAATTTTTTGCACAATCAAGTGCAGTAATCTCATCTTTGTTTCCAACTAATACTATTTCTGCCAAACCCTCTTTTATAATCTGATCTGCAGCTTTTAAGTTTCTTTCTTCATAAGATTCTGGTAATACTATTTTCATTTTCTTAGCTTTGGCTTTAGCCTTAATGCCTTCTATAAAACTCATTTAAATTACCCCTTTCGCACAAAATCAGAGCACCCTACTACAAATAGAATCACTCCTATTTTAGGTGCTCTCTACTATCTCTAACGTTAAAATTTTACCACGAATCCGTTAATTTGTATAGGGGCTATATTTCTTTTACCATTTCATCATAATTCAATCTTCGCTCTTTAACCTTTAATGGTTTCGATTCATCTCTATAACCTAGCGCTATCATAAGCGTTATAGTTTTATTATCTGGAATTTGATACAGCATTTTCGCTATTTCTTCATTAAATCCTATCATAGGCTGTGATCCCACCCCATAATATGACGCTGCATATATAAGAGACATTGCAAAAAGCGCACTATTAGTTGATGCAAATTTTATTTTCTGATCCTCTTCTGCAAATAGTATCTTTTCAGAATGCCTTATATAATTATCTACCTTTTCTTGAGATAATCCAAGATCAACTTTCTCTTTCCAGAATGGATTCTCTTTTTCAAAACCTTTCATATCTCCTATAATTATAGCTATTGCTGATGCATCTAGTACACATTTTTGTCTGCATGCATTTTCATACAAGCGTTTCTTAGCTTCATCAGATTTAACTAGTATAATTTCCCACGGTTGTAAGTTAAAACAAGAAGGTGTATTACTTGCTAAATTGACTATATTTTTTATAATATCATCTTCTAAAGGTTTTTCAGGATCAAAATATTTCACAGATCTTCTAGTTTCAGCTAGTTCTTTGAAATTTTTCATACCATCAGCTCCTATTTTAATATTTTATATATCCAAAAATGGATGCCCATTTTTTAGCAATTTTGTAATTTTCGCTCTCTCAATGTTTTTAAAAATCCCCACTCGGCCTCTTTCTGTTGGAAGTATAAACATCATATCTTTGCCTAATTTATTTTTATCCTTTTCTAGAACTCTATAAAAAAGTGCTATGTCTTCATCCTTATATCTCTCTGGTTTAACTATCCAAAGCAAACTATCAAGTATTTCTTTACAATATGCTTCTTTAATCAGACCCATTTCGAACGAAAGTAAAGTTTCATAGATTATACCAAGTGCTATAGATTCTCCATGTGTATATTTTTCAAATAAACCTATTGATTCTAATCCATGACCTATACTATGACCAAAATTAAGTATCCTTCTGATTCCATAATCTCTTTCATCCATTTCCACAATTGTTTTCTTTATATTAAGCGATTTTATGAGTATTTTTTCCATATATTTCAAGTCTCTACCTATAATTAGCTCCTTATTATCTACTAGTTCTCTAAAAAATTCATAATCCTCTATCAAACTATGTTTAATAATTTCTGATATACCCGAGTAGTATTCTCTATCGCTAAGTGTCTTCAAAAATTCAATATCAATAATGACACTTTTTGGATGATAATATGCACCACTGATATTTTTATATTCATTGAAGTTTATAGAAACCTTACCGCCTATACTGCTATCGACTTGTGAAATTATTGTTGTTGGAACCTGTATATATGGTATTCCCCTCATATAAGTCGAACTGACAAATCCAGCTATATCTGCTACAACACCGCCTCCAAGACTTAATATTAAGCTTTTTCTACCATAATCATTCTCAAGTAATTTCTCATATATATATTTCATAGTTTCTATAGACTTGCTTTTTTCTCCAGCAGGAATTATAGCATAATTGACCTCATGCTCTTTCAGTATTTCTATTACTTCATCTAAGTATATTTTTGCTATTTCATTATCTGTCACAATGAGTATTCTACGTTCCAAATACTCATTTTCCAGAATTTCATTCAATTGCCGTCTATTTCCATGACCTACATATACGTCATATTTTCCACTGTCGCAATTGACTTTCAAATATTCCATCTTCTCCGCCCCCTATACATTATATTTATACCATAATCTAAATAGTTTAAGCGCAGATACCAAATTTTATCACTCTATCCTTTTATTTGCCAACAAAAAAAGGCCCAAAGGCCTTAATATTACAATATTACATGATTTTTTTCATACTATTAGATAATGCGTAGATTATCACAGCATGAATTGGCACAACAAACAATCCCGTAATCACTCTACTAGGTAATAACACTATAAACGACTTTCCTATAAGCATAGAAAGCCAAAGAGTATTAAGCCCAATAGAAACTAAGATATACGTCAGCGTCATGGCAAATAGAACTTTTTCCAAGCTGTATTCTAATTCAAATGTTGATTTATTCCAATACTTTGAAATAAAAACTGGAATAATCATAAAGGCAACTGTAGTTAATGCAAAAAATCCCTTAGCTACAAGTGGCCAACTATTAAAATTCATCTCTTGCGATCTATTTGATACCAAAACGATACCTACCGCCAGCATACTAACTACCACAGCACTTACGATATTAAAATTCACTTTGCGCCCCTTGCTCTTCATAGTCATAAATACAAATCCAAACAATGCGCCTCTGATTGCTGCACTAATAGTAAATCCTGGAAAATAGCTTCCCCCCATGGGGTTAAGCATGTATCCAATCAAATCTGCAACTGCTCCTGTTATCGCTCCAGCTAATGGTCCAAAAAACATACCTGATAACATTACTGGAATCGAACCAAATCCAATTCTAAGCGTCGGAGTTGCAATAGAAAGATATCTAGTTAACACAACGCTAAGCGCAATAAAAAGTGCTAGACTAACCATTGTTTTAACCGGATTTCTTTTAGCTCCAAAATCCATAGCCTCCCTCCTTTCTCTTTAGTTAGACATGACAAGTACATAGACTAGCTATCTAAAAAGAAAAGAATTCTTTTTAATCAGTCCAGCGGCAGCGGTAAAGCATCGCAATGCATTACATTTTCGTTTAAAGGCAACCTCCCATCCTTTAACACTTAACGCACTTCACCTACTCTGTCTGATGTCTCTTATTGAAGGATACACTATCTGTTTTCATTTTGCAAGCTATTTTTTATCGCATGACTTGCACTCTCCACTGAGTAGTACATCAACATTTTTCACTTTAAAACCATATTTTTTCTCAATATTATAGATAGAAGAAACAATCTTTGAAGAAAGATCCATATTCTGATAATCAAAAAATTCGCCACAATTTTGGCACGTAAAATGAGCATGTATACTCTTCTTACCAAATATTTTCAATTCATATACGCTCTTATCTTTAAATACTACCTGTTCTATAATATCATTATCTTTAAGAATTTTTATGCTCCTGTATACTGTAGCTATTCCTATATCATTACCCTCACCTTTTAAGTGTTCATAAACATCTTGCGGACTAAAATGTATATCTGGATGCTCTAAGAACATTTTCACAATCAAGCGTCTAGTATATGTTAATTTATACCCCTTAGCTTTCAAAAGATCATCTATATACTTCAGTTTTTCTTCCATTGTGACTCCTCCTAATAGTTCATTATGTTCTTATTTTACCAAATTATACGAAATTAAACCACAGCAAAAGTACTTTTAAATATTTTACTTCATGATATTTGAAATAGTTTCTCCTAATTTTACAAATGCAGGCTCTTTTACATCATACTGCTCAAGTGTTCCCAAATCGCACATATGAGTCATTTCTGATTGAATAGGTAGTTGACCTAATAAATTCAATTCCATTTCTTTGGCAACTTTTTCAGCCTTGCTCTCTCCAAAAATATTTATCTTCTCACCACAATCTGGACAAGTTGCATAACTCATATTCTCTACTAATCCTAAAATTGGAATATTCATTTTCTCTGCCATAATAACAGATTTTTCAACTATTAATCTAACTAAATCCTGAGGACATGTAACTATAACCATACCATCAATAGGTATGCTTTGCATAACTGTCAATGTAACATCTGCAGTTCCTGGTGGTAAATCTATAACTAAGTAATCTAAATCTCCCCAAGCAGTATCTTCATAAAACTGTTTAGCAGTATTTCCGATAAGTGGGCCTCTCCATATTACCGGCTGAGTCTCATCTTGCAACAACAAATTCAAACTCATAACTTTGGTTCCTGCTTTACTCATAACTGGAACCATTTTTTGTCCATCCATCACAGCTCTTTCTTTGTTCACTCCAAATATTTTAGGGATACTAGGTCCAGTTATATCTGCATCTAATACTCCCACTTTGTAACCCTGTCTTTGTAAATTTATAGCAACCAAGCTTGTGACAAAGGATTTTCCTACTCCACCTTTACCACTCATAACTGCAATAATTTTGTTTATTTTTCCCATTGTATTACCTCCATACAGATTTGCTAAATTTTTTAGTCAAATAATTTTATTTTTCTTGTGTATTTTATCTTCCAACTATGATTATAATACTATTATGGTCATTTGCCAATAATTCTATTTGTTTATTATCATTTTTTCACAAAACAATTTTCAATAATTTTATTCGCATCTGATTTTTTCTTTAGGTCAATTAAACTTTTTTCTACTAATTTATACTCTTCTTCACTAATCATTTCTAAAGCTTTTTCATCAATCAGTTTTAATTCTAATAATATAGATTTAACCTTGTCTATAGTAGTATTTTCATCTATATAAATTATATAATGTTTGCTATTTTCTTGAATTTCAGTGATATCTTTTAATCTATATAATCCTTCTTTTTCGGCCCATTTTTCGTATTCCAGCGCACTTATCTCATCCGTTTCTTCTTCTGGTGAAAGCATAACTATTATCCCACTAAAAAATATTCCTATACCTATTCCTAGTGCAATAAGCGCGATATGTACTTTTTTACTAGACATCTAAAAAAACCTCCTTAGCAAAAAAAGCCATCTGAAATACAGACGGCTTTTGATGATTCTGATTATAATTTTCTTGAGTAGAACTCGACAATCAACTGATCTTGAATTTGTACTGGAACTTCTTCTCTAGCTGGCATTTTAACTAACTTAGCAGTTAATTTATCAACATCTTTCTCGATGTAGCTAACGCCTGTTGCTATTTCTTGGAAGTTTGCAGTAAACATATCAATCTTTTTAGAACGATCTCTTAATGTCAATACATCGCCAACAGCAACTTTGAATGAAGGTCTGTCAACTTTCTTTCCATTAAGTAAGATATGTCCGTGAACAACGATTTGTCTAGCTTGACGAATTGAGTTTGCAAAACCAGCTCTGTAAACAAGGTTGTCTAATCTTGTTTCAAGTCTTTGAACAAGAACCTCACCTGTATTTCCTTGACCAGCCAATGCATCCTTAACATATTTAGAGAATTGCTTCTCTGATACATTGTAGTAAGTTCTCAATCTTTGCTTCTCTAATAATTGCTCTCCGTAAGTAGATAATTTTCTATCCGCTCTACTAGTTCCTCTTTTTGCTCTGTTCATTGCTTTTGGATGTCCGTAAACGTTCAATCCAAGTCTTCTACATTGTTTAAATCTAGGCTCTCTCATTCTTGCCATTTTAAATCCCTCCGATTTTTTATTTTGCCGAAGTTTCATACACCTCTAAGTATAAAAAACCTTCACACGTCTTACGATACGCACCTATACTGAAGGTCAATCAGCATAGTTTATGCTTTCACGAACTAAATGTTCAGTGCTATCCTTAAGATGTGCCGACCAACTTAAATTCTACCATACATAATTTACTCTTGCAAGATTTTTTTATTCTAAATTTCACAAAATATCAAAATCAGCTCAAGCATTGACAAAGACAGTGAGCGCACAACAATTGAGTACAACAATCACATGTATTAACTTGATTATATCCATTTACATTAGATGTAGTTCTGTATCTCTGCCCTCGCATTCTGACTTGATCATACGTCTGTCTATATTCTACATTAGTTGGATCTAGCTGTATTGCATGTCTCAAATGCTCAAATCCCATTTGAGTAAAACCTCTATTAATAGCAACTACGCCTTTTAAGAAATGCCACTCAGCACTTCTGTCGTGAAATTGATTCAATTGTGTTTCGGCTTCTGCAAATCTCCCTGCCTGAATCAGCTGTCTTATCACATTCAAACTTGCATCACCTGTTTTTTGATAACTCTGATTATGATTTGTGTTATAGTTAGAATTGTAACTCGTATTATAATTGTTACCTCTAGGTTTCTTCGTCAATTGATCATAAGCAATATTTATTTCTTTAAACTTTTCTTCTGCAAGGTCTGACAAAGGATTGTCCACGTATCTATCAGGATGATACTTCTTAGCTAATCCCTTGTAAGCCGTTTTTATCTCATCCTCGCTAGCATTTTCTTTTACTCCCAATACCTCATATGGATTTTGCATGATTTTCTCCCTTCGTAATCTTAAGAACTTCTTCCGTTTTCGCTCTAAGACCTAAATAAATTATATTATCAAGTATTCCCTTATTTTGATATATTTCCAATAGTTCATATGCATCTGATATTTTCGCTAGAATAAAAAAAAGAGTATCTTCTATTTCTTTTTTTACCTTAATCTCTATGTTTTCTATATTTTGCTTATTAGGATTTTCTTTGTTGATAAATGGATTAAATAAATTTGCTTCAAAGTCTTTTTTCATATCTTCAACTGCATCAATTATATATATCCACCTACCTAATTCATAACCCAACTGTCCCAGTATTCTAGCCTTTTTTTCATCTAGCCATTCTGGAGAAAATACACATTTCATAATTTCAGCAAATGTCTCTGCACAAGAGTCAATCGAATTCGACTTGCCAATTTCTAATTCTCTCAATCTTTCCAAATTCAAGTCGATTTTTTTTATATTTTCTATATATTTATATTCTATATTTCTCAAAAATACAGAATATGTTTTATATCCTATAAATGCCTTAATGTCTTTTTCATCATTCCAATCATCATGCAACTTAGCATGAGACAGCAATATACTTAAATCACTCGCATAATCCAATACTCTATCAGAATCCACGATTTTACCATGCTCAAGTGGATGTAATAGACATCTTGATTTTTTTAGCAGCGTATTTTTGTTTATAATTGAATCTAAAATCAATGCTAAAAATGTAAAATCATAGCTTAAACCCAGCCTAGCTATCTGATTATGTCTTTTCCCTATTTTTTTACATAATCCACAATAATACGCTCTAAACATATCATACTCTCGAATTTTGAGCTCATCTTTTATAGGTTTTATTGAACCAAACATATGTCCAACCCGCCTTCTATACTTATTGAATTTTTCTTTCAAATTCTCATATTACATTATCCTCTATATATTGTAGACTGTCAATTTCATTTTATATTATTAACAAAATAGATACAAAAATGAGCCATCCAAAATAGACAAATACACCTATTTTAAGACAGCTCACAAAAATATTTATTATTCATTCAAACACTGAAAGTTACATATCAAACACAGCTACTAGCTGATACGCTTCTCCGTGATCCTCACAAATTTCTGAAATATCTATTGTCCAAGTCTCTTTCATTCCCATTTCATTTGCCAAGCCTTCAAACAAATACATCATAATACCTATATCAGTCAAATTCGCTTCATCATTTGGACGAAGCATCCCCAATTTTATAACATCATTATCCAAAACAAAACGCCAAGGCTGTGCGTTCATGTGAGATGGTGCATTTCTCAAATGATAGAACAACTCATCAAGACCCCATTGTTCTAAAGTTTCATACTCCGCATTTTCTCCCCATTTATCTAAATATACTAATTCACTTATAGGTAATCTACTACTACCTTCTGATTTCAGTTCTCTTTTAATATCAAATTTATTAATACCTGCTATAGCAGAAATTTTAGATTTGAAATCAAAAAAGCTCTTTTCCTTAGGATATCCTAATGCAAATAAGTAATTTACTATATGCTCTTCGTCACCAGCTAATTCTAATTCAAGAGAATGTGGTACATTGCTTATATCTACCCAACAAGTACCTATGCCAAGTTCAAATGCAGCCTTCAAAACAGATTGCATAGCATAAGCCGCCTTTATTCTAGTCTCTTTTTCATCATTTGCCATCTTAACTCCAAAGTAATGCGGACTTTTAATCATTACACCTGAATATCCACCTCTACCTTCTAGTTTCTCATAAATGTCATCACCATTTTCAAAAAACTCAAACCCTATTAAATTACTTCCAATTTTTTCCGTTACTTCTTTTGCAGCAAACTTCAATTGCTGTATTCTTTCCGTTTCAACTTTTTTAGAAGAATACTCTCTAGTAGATTTTCTTCCAATTAAATATTCTTTAAACAGCATCTATTCTCAACCTCCATAATTTTATTTTCTCTCTATTTTATACCACTTTTTATGTGAATCAAACAAGTTATACCCATAATTTTACAAAAGGAAGATTCAAAATTCAAATCTTCCTTTTAAATAACTATATCTCATTTATTATATCTAGTATAGCTCGCTTAGCCTCTTCTGGCAATCTATCCAACCCACCGCGTTCTACTTCTCTTGATTCTATAAAATTAACTCTATCATACATCCTGCGCTTTAGCTCTTCTCTGTATTCGATATCTTCTATGTCTGGAATGAAGCCCTCAATTTCCATAATCTCTATTTCTTTAAATGGCCCCCATTGTTTAAAATCAGCTTTATTTTCTATTATTGCTTCAAGAATCCCTAACGTAGTTTCTTTTTCTATTTTTTTGTCAATGAAATGCCCAGTATTTAATATATAGCAATCCACTTCCTTATCTCTAAATAAATTTCTAAAACTTATATAATCGTTTACAAGTGGATATGTTCTAAATGGATTCGCATAAGGCTCTACAACTAGAGCATTTGGATCCACCCCTGGAGCCAATCTTTCGGCTGAAGTTCTTTTGGTCGCTAAAGTTGCACCCATTACAGATCCTAGTTCCGATCCTTTAAGCTTAAGAACTGGTGGTAGTGTAGGATCTTTCATAAGCCAAAATATAGCATTGACAGGCTCTTCAAATTTGTTAACTCTATTAGGTGACCATAGTCTAGACTTAATAGCTCTACCATTGCCATTTCTAAGATCCTCAGTTACTATAACCTTTTGACCATCTTCGTCCATTGTAACTCCACAGTTTTGAACAGATAACAAATACTTATTATCTGGACTAGATAGAGGATAATCTGCAATTTTGTCAAAATACGATGGTTCAAGTGCAATTGAAGATCCGTCTTCTGTAGAAATTATAAACGCATCGTCGTGAAGTACTGTTACATCATATTTGTTACCATGTTTTGCATGTGTCAGTGTAGATTTACCTGAACCAGATAATCCAAACACACCTGCAACAAATTTTCGTCCACCAGGTAGGTTATAACGTTTTTGTCCACCATGACAAGCTACATACCCATTTCTATTAGCACATCCCCATGCAAGAGTAAGTGTTCCTTTTTTAAACTCTCCAAAGTATCTCATACCCAGTATAGCTGCACAATTGTGTTCGGGATCAAAAAACGTTAGTCCCATAGGGTGATCTTCGTGTTTCCAATCGGGATCAGCAAATACAAAAATATCGCCCTCTCTAGGTATCAATTTAGATTCTTTATATAATCTAGTAAAAACAATGTTTATAGCTTGAAAATTCAAAAGCCAATTGTACATAAGGTTTTCATGTCCCTCTGGGACTAAAAGGTGCGCTCTAGTCATGAAATCGGTATCCAGCCCTATAAAAGATTGGGCATGATACATTTTTCTATTCCTAGTTTGGTACACTGCTTCTCTTATTTTTGTTGCATAATCTTCTTGATCTACATTAGGCTCTCCTAATATTCTTCTTGCTGCTGCACAGCGACCTTTAACTGCTCCATCATTAAAAACAAGCACCTTTGCATCGTGATCAAGTCCTAATTCTTCACCATCGTGTATTGGCATATCTGTAATTATTGTCCCTGGCGAATTTTTCGATAATTTATACGCCTCTTTCAATGAATTAACATCACTTATATTATTTCCATAAAACGCAGTCTCTATTGTCGTTCTTATTTGTGAAAAGACCTTATTCTTTCTGCCAATATTGTCTCTTGAAAACCTTGCTTTTGTAGCCATGATATTCCCCCTCTGTTATTTTTCACCATTATCATAACATACTTATATGTATTTTAAATATTAAGAAATATAAATAATTAATTCATATTTTTTACGGGTATTGTGTTAACATAAGAAAATATTAAGGGAGGATTTTATGGAAAATTATGATTTTACTAAAGGCGATTTAAAAGCACAAATATTAAAAATAGCTATTCCAGCAAGTATAGGTATGTTTTTTCAAACCATGTTTAATTTCGTAGATACTTATTTTGCGGGGAAAATAAATCCCGATGCTTTAGCCGGCTTGACTCTATCTTTTCCTATATTTTTTATAATAATATCTATAAGTTACGGTATGAGCACTGGTCTAACAGCTCTTCTTTCAAATGCTTTGGGTAAAAAAGAAACAAATAGATATCAGTTATTGTCCTATAATGGTTTTTTACTAAGTTTCATTTTAGCTTTAATTACCACTATTGTAGGATTAAAATTGTCTCCTATTCTTTTTAAATTGTTTAATCCATCAGATTTAGCTCTAGACTATGGGCTACGATATACAAACACTATATTTTTAGGAAGCTTTTTCTTTTTTAGTACATCTACTATAAACTCTCTTTTAAATTCCGTAGGTGAAACTAAATTTTATAGAAACTACTTGATACTAGGTTTCTTGCTCAACTGCATTTTAGACCCTATGTTTATATATGGATGGTGGTTCATTCCCAAGTTAGATGCTCTTGGTGTAGCTCTCGCTACCATTATAATACAAATCGTCGGAACTATTTATCTGCTTTACAAGTTGATTTCAATAAACATAGTTGATTTCAAATCCTTTAACTTTTCTGTATTCAAATTAGAACCAATACTAGCCGTATTAAAACAAGGTCTTCCCGCTAGTTTTAATATGATGACCATTGCTCTCGGTTCTTTTGTAATAAACTATTTCATAACACACTATGGTTCTATGAGTGCTGTAGCTGGGTATGGCGCCGCACTTAGAATAGAACAAGTAGGACTTCTTCCAACTTTCGGATTTAATGTCGCCGCACTATCTATCTCTGGTCAAAATAGTGGTGCTGGAAATTATAGGAGAGTTCAGGAATTGTATCATAAATGCCTAAAATATGGAGTATCTATAATGATATTAGCTACACTCATAATATATCCTCTAGCTAATTTTTGGGTAAGTCTAATAAACTCATCATCAGAAGTAATAGGTTACGGCAGTAGCTATTTAAAAATTGAAGCTATAGCATTTACTACTTATGTATTCTTAAGTATCTCTGTATCTATACTTCAAGGCTTAAAGTTTCCATTCTACGCACTTTATATAGGTATTTATCGCCAATTAATAATGCCTATAATTGTTTTTTATATTCTAGGTACTAGCTTAAATATGGGCTTAAGTGGTATTTGGTGGGGAATTGTAATAATAAACTGGTCAGCAGTTTTAATCACTATGATATATACCAGACGAAAGCTTAATTTCTATCTTGAACTTGAAAAATAAAAATGTAGCGATTTTACAATAGTTTTCATTTATTGTAAAATCGCTACATTCTTTATTATCAGTCCCCTACTCCAAAATCAGTGTTTTGAACTAGCAAATCATATGATGGGTGGTCTATAAGATGTTTATACTTATCTAAAAACCACCTTACCAAATCGTCATCCCTTTTGAGAGGAGTAGTATTTTCAATATAAATATTTATAGTTCCATGATCAAAATTTTCTGTCAAAATCTTCATATCTAAATCTATCATTTCTTTAGTTTGTCCCTTTATTCCAACCATAAGACAAGGTGAATCAAAGTATTCTTTAAGTTCTTCCACTGTTTTAAATTTGGCATTTTTATTCAAAAAGTCATTTCTAAAACCATAATCAAAACTTTCTACTCCAATTTTAAACGTAATAGGAATATCAAAATAATCTCTCATCTCTTCTACCTTATTTCTATAGCACCAATGGCTTTCAAAAAAGAGCCTTTCAATACCCTTACTTTCAACTATCTCTTTTATTTCTTCGAGTGTTTCTTTAGGTAGTTCAAAGCAACTTCCCGAATTAATTACTTCAAGTATTCCAAACTCACCAGTTATGTTACTTAATACCTCGTGATTGATTTTAATCATCTCATCTTTATCCGTAGAATTATCATCTATATAATCACAAAAAGAACATTTGCCCCAAATGCAAGGAAACCCTTTCAAAAGAACTATTTCTCTCTTTGTTTTATCTATTATTTTACTATATCTGTCCATTATGCTCCCTCTATTCTTTGAGCCATACTCCTTGGTAAAGTAACTATAGCAGTAGATACTAGGATTACAGCTACTAGTTTATCTAAATAATCTGTCAAAAATTGAACAATAAATACACTAACCACTTTGTTTACTCCAATATTTGATAAAAAGGCTACTATATACGATGATCCAGAAGATGTCACTCCTCCAAATAGATATGCCGCTATAACTGCCCCAATAAATGAAACAAAAATAGTCATAAAGAATGTTCCAAATGGTATCTTCCAGCCTTTAAGCCAATCTTTTTTATACAAATATCCTCCTAAAAATCCTGTGAATATTTGCACCGGAGCAAAATACAATGAGAATATATCAAATGTTACACCACTTATAACACTCCCACAAAGCCCTGTAGCCACACCATAAATAGGACCTAATAAAAACGCTACCATCAGTGTTCCAATAGAATCTAAATATATAGGCAATCTAAGATTCAATGCTATAAATGCACCCATCATATTAAGCGCAATTCCCATTCCAACCAATGTTAATTTCAATACATTATTTTGTCTCATCTAAATCACCTCCAAATGTTTTAAAGACTCAATTTCATTTGGAAACAATCTTTCCATAAAGAACTTCATAAATGCCTTAGAATCAACATTGGTAAGCACTTTAGCATTTGACTCTTTCTTATAAAAATGTTCAACATCAACAATACTCTGTCCCATAGCCGGGCCATCCTCAACAATTTCTACAAATCGCTCAATCCCACTACAAAAATCACTATTTATAGCATATGCAACTGCTAGAGGGTCGTTTATTACACACCCCAATATTTTTTCCCATTCCCAATGAAAATCAACATAAAATTGTGTAATATCATATACAAATCTTGAAAGTGATGTATCAATTTGATTTAGCCACTCTCTCAAATCAGGAGTAAGTACTATCTCTCTTGTAACATCTAATCCAACCATGTGTATAGGGCATTTGATATTTTTGTAAACGAAATTTGCCGCCTGTGGATCAACCCAATAATTGTACTCTGCAACTGGTGAACAATTACCATGACTTTTAAAACTTCCACCCATAGTAACTAAACGATTTAATTTTTCATATAATTTTGGCTTTTGAGCAATACTCTTAGCAATATTTGTAAGTGGACCTAATGCTATGAGTTCTACTTCCTCTTCTGAAGAAAATTTTTCAACTAGAAATTCAACTGCAGATTTTTCTTTTACAGACTTTAATTCAACTTCAAAGAAATTCTCACCAAGACCATCTTGTCCATGAGTTTCTTGAGCTGTTACTAAATCCCTTTTGAGTGGTTTATTATCGCCTAGATATACTGGTATATCCTCCCTACCACTCATTTCTAATGCTTTTTGTGCATTTTTCGCACCTAATTCAACTGGAACATTACCACCAACTATTGTAATCCCTTGTACATCCATTTCTGGGGATCTAAGTAGTAATAATAGTGCCAATACATCATCGATTCCTGGATCGCAATCGACAATCACCTTTCTTCCTTTCATAATCACTTCTCCTTTTCTCATAATATTATGAGAACTGACATGCCCTTTATATGCTTAACAAAAGCAATAAAAAAAGCCATGTCTAAGGACATAACTTACCTTTAATTTTGAGTACTTCAAAAAAACCGTCGCAAAAAAATCGCTTCGATGAGGTAAAAATCCTTAGTTTTTTATCCTGGGAGTTCTCGAACCAGTCCTGCCAGAAGGCAGCTTTATGGATTTTAACTTTTATTGTCTCGTAATTGACAAGACACAATTATTATATCACATCTATCAATTTTTCCAAGAACAAAATATAAAAGAGCGATTTTAAAAATAAAATCACTCTAAAAATTGGAGCTAACGAAGAGATTTGAACTCTTGGCCTACTGATTACGAATCAGTTGCTCTACCTCTGAGCCACGCTAGCCTAATCGCAATTATTATTATAGCACATTTTATTTATTTTAAAAGTACTTTTCGCCATGTTTTTTTAATATATTTTACATAGCAAATCCATAGATTTATAATTCAAAAAAGCTGAGATTTTTTAACAATCTCAGCTTCAATTTGCTATAACATCTTATTTTTTTACATCAATGTTTTTTAATAGTGCTGCAAATGGATTGTTAAAGTCCTCTTCTTCCTTTTGTTGTTTCTTCATATAATTTCGAGCTTCTTTTTTCGACATTTGCTTTTTCTTCTCATTTTTCTTTTTTTCAAAATGTTCTAAGCTTTCTCTATATCCACACTTCGGACATACAAATTTCTTATTGTCTTTTTCTCCAATCATATTCATTTTCTTCTTACACTCTGGGCATCTTGCATTTGTTACTCTTGAAAGCTGCTTTTTATAACCACATTCCCTATCTTGGCAAACTAGTGCCTTTCCATGTTTATTGCTCACATCTAGCAAAAACTTTCCACATTCTGGGCATTTCTGTCTAGTCATATTATCATGTCTGTAACTCAATTCACTTGCTTTAATTTCTTTTACTAATTCTGAAGTATATGCTCTTATTTCACTTATAAATTTTCGTGAATCAAATTTATTTTTAGATATTTGTTCTAATTTAATCTCCCACTCTGCTGTTAATTCTGGAGAAGTTAATGCCTTTGGTGCAAGATCTAATAATTGTTTTCCCTTTGACGTTATATATATTTTTTGATCTCGTTTTTCTATCAAATGGGTATTAAATAACTTTTCTATTATATCTGCTCTAGTAGCAACCGTTCCCAATCCACCAGTTTCTCCAATTGTTTTCAGCAATGATTTATCATTGGTTTCCATATATTTTTTTGGATTTTCCATTGCAGCAAGTAATTTTCCTTCATCAAACCTTGCTGGTGGCTGAGTATAATGTTCACTTCTTTTCAAATTCTGTACTCTAATTTTCATGCCCTCTTTAATATTTTCTACATCGCAATTTTTATCTGAATTTTGAGAAAAGATTTTCCATCCTTTTTTTAGAGTTTTTGTGCTCTTTGCTTTAAATAATTCACCATTTATTTCTGCTTCAATAACCATTTCACTGTATTCATATGGCGGTAACAATACTTCTATAAATCTTTGAACCACCATTTCATAGATTTTCCTCTCTTTAAACTCTAATCGGCTCATCTCAATTCTCTGCTCTGTAGGTATAATAGCATGGTGGTCTGATACTTTTTTATTATCAACAAAGTGCTTGTTTCCCTTAAGCCCATTTAGTTTTGCTTTTTGAACCCCTTCTCTATATACATTGTTATTTACAGCATCTAATCGTTCTTTTAGTGTTGGTACTATATCATCTGTCAAATAACGTGAATCTGTCCTTGGATAAGTAAGTGCTTTATACCTTTCGTATAAAGTCTGCATTATCTTAAGAGTTTCTTTAGCTGAAAATCCGTGCAATTTGTTTGCATCTCTCTGAAGAGTAGTCAAATCATATAATTCTGGTGCATAGCTCTTTTTGATTTTTTCATCTAACTTTATAATCTCTAATTCTTTATTCTGTATTCCAGCATAAATTTTTTCTATACGTTCTTTGTTAAAACATCTTGTTGAATTAGTCTTTTTATCTTGCCACTTAAAGGTTATACCACTACTTTTTGCATCTATTTCCCAATATTTAACCGCCTTAAATTCAATAATTTCTCTTTCTCTAGCTTGTATCATTGCAAGTGTTGGTGTTTGAACTCTACCACATGATAGCTGAGCATTGTATTTAGTCGTAAGTGCTCTAGTTGCATTTAATCCGACAAACCAATCAGCTTCTGATCTAGCAACTGCTGCCTTATATAACGACCTATATTCTTTTCCATCTTTTAAGTTTTTGAATCCCTTTTTAATTGCACCGTCTGTAACAGATGATATCCAGAGTCTCTTCAAAGTTTTTTTGACATTTGCCATGTCTATAATCCACCTTGCTACCAACTCTCCTTCTCTACCAGCATCTGTTGCTATTATTATTTCAGTTACATCTTTTCTATACATAAGTTTTTTTACCAATTTAAATTGTCCAGATGTCTTTGGTATTACTTCTAATTTTAACTTTTCCGGCATCATTGGAAGTGCATTTAAGTCCCACGATGCATATTTTTGATCATACAGCTCTGGTCTAGCAAGTGTTACAAGATGACCTAGGGCCCAAGTGACAATATAATCGTTCCCTTCTATAGCACCTTTTCCTAATTTTTTGTTACAATTTAAAACTCTAGCTATATCTCTTCCAACAGATGGTTTTTCTGCTAGTACTAATTTTTTCGTCATATTTAATACTCCTCACCGTAATGTATTTAATTTTCATTCATAATGTCTTGTTCTCATAAGTCACTTTTACAATAAATTTTCTTCATCAATTGCATTTTCTTCCAATATTTTTTCGTAGAACTTTCCCCAATTCAAGAGTTCATTTATTATCGGCTCTAGACTAACACCAATCTCTGTCAAATTATATTCAACTCTAGGAGGAACTTCTGGATATACGGTCCTGTTTACTATTCCATCTGACTCTAGTTCTCTAAGCTGTTTAGTAAGCATTCTTTGGGTTATTCCTGGCATTTTGCGCTTTAATTCACTGAATCTGAGAGTTGAATGTGATAAGTGATACAATACAACACCTTTCCACTTTCCACCAATTACATTCAAAGCTACTTCAACTGCACAAGGCTTATATTTATTCATATCATCCTCCAGTATACTTTTTATACTTAGTCTCTTCTAGTATATTATAACACAAAAAAGTGCTTACTTCACATTTTCAAACCACTCTTATATAATGATTACAAGAAAAAAACAATTATAAATAAGGAGTGTTACAATATGAAAAAATCTGATATTTTAAATGCTTTTAATTCTAGACATGCTTGCAAAGTTTTTGACTCTGACAAAAAAATCTCTGAAGAAGATTTTAAATTCATATTAGAAACAGGAAGACTATCACCAAGTTCTTTTGGTTTTGAACCTTGGAAATTTTTAGTGGTTCAAAGTGAAGAACTTAGAACTAAAATGAAAGAGTTTGCATGGGGAGCTCAAAATCAATTACCCACGGCTAGTCACTTCATAGTTTTATTGAGCAGAAAATCCTCAAGTTTAAAATATGACTCATCATATATTTCTGATTTCATGAAAAATATTCAAAAGCTTCCAGATGATATAGTTAAAATGAAAGGTGATTTTTATAAGAAATTTCAAACCGATGATTTTAAATTACTTGAGTCTAAAGATGCATTAGAGCAATGGGGTCATAGACAAACTTATATAGCTCTTGGAAATATGATGACGTCTGCCGCTTTGATTGGAATTGATTCATGCCCTATAGAAGGTTTTGATTTAGAAAAAACTGAATCTCTTCTTGCTTCTGAAAACATTTTAGATCGAAACGAATTTGGAGTAAGTTGTATGCTAGCACTAGGTTATAGGGCTGAGAATCCTTCAAGGGAAAAAACTAGACAAAATATAGATGAAATAAGTATTTGGAAATAACAAAAAAGAGGACTATCATCGACAGATAGTCCTCTTTATATATATTATTAAAAATTGTTATTTGTTAAAAGCTTTTCCAAGTGGTAATACTTCTTTTCCAAATGTTGCTTTGAAAACATTTGCTGCTGAACCATAAAAAGCTAACATTGATATTGCAAATTCTGAATAAGCTGCAATTTCATGACCAATTTCTATATGCCAGATACCGTTCATAGATAGTCCTAAGAATAAGAAATCTATCAACACAAATATAAAAAATAACACCTTATTTGTTGCTGTCGCAGCATAAGTCATATACAAAGTAAATATCAAATATCCTAAAAATGCAAAACCTAATTGTGTTCCACTCGCATTTTCAGCCATTGCTTGACCAAATACACCTAGCTTAATCATCCAAGACATTGCTACTGCCATCCAGAAAAATGCATAAGCTCCAAATGCTGTTGTTCCAAAGACATTTCCTTTTTTTGAATCAGAAATACATGCAAATAATTGCGCAAACGCTCCTAAAAATATAGCCCAAGGAATAATAAATGAAACACCTTCCGTCCAACCTAATTTTTGACTCGATGCTACTAATGTTACCATTGCTAAACCAAAAAGCCCTAAAGCTGATGGATCAGCAACTAAAATTTTTCTCTCTTGATTTTCCACACCGTCACCTCCTATTTGTTTGTCACAGACTGTTTTTAATATAACAAACTGGAGATTATTCATCAAGACTTTTTCTTTGCAATCGCGGTTAAAAATTTATTTTTGATTATTTTTTCCACTTTATTTACAATATTTTTATGAAAAACGAAGCTATTTTTTTCTAATAATAGATTTTTTCTCTAAAACTAAAATTATAGTTAAATAAATGATTGCACTAAAAAATATTATGCATATAGTATTAATTTTCCCATTTGCTACCAAATCAACTTTGTCTTTTATCATAATTAAAAATATTGACATAACACCACTAGCAATTAACGGTTTCACAGTTTCTTTTATTAAAGAATTTGCACCTACAAATCTAAGCGCTTTTCGACCATTTAAAATAGCTAAAAATCCATAACTGACGACGCTCGATATTGCTATGCCCTCTATAGAAAAATTCAAATTTGTAACAAATAATATATTTAGTATAATCTTCATGACAGAAGCAATAATCAAATTATACACTGTAATTTTAGCTAAATTCAAACCTTGTAATGTTGTTACAAATAACTGGTTTATCCCACCAAATAAAAGCATCACTGAAAGTATTTTCAATAAGTTTTCTGCTCCATTTATCACCGGAAATACAAGTTTTAATATTTCGTTAGCTAATACAAAAAAACCACATGTGCAAGGTAATACTATATAAAATGTCCACTTAACTCCTAAATCAAAATATTTCTTTAGTTTTAGTAATTCTTCTTTAGCTTTAAGCTCTGAAACTTTTGGTAACCAATTACTGCTAAGTGATATTAAAAGAGCCATAGGTAAATTTACTAACATCCAAATAGATGTATAATTTCCATACAATTCATTTACGAAATTCACATGTAAATTTTCTCCAATTAAAATATTTGGTATCATCAAACTGTCTATTAAAGTCATCAGAGTAGTAGCAAACGCCCCTATCGCTATAGGCATAGCTATCACTACTAGCTCTTTTATCAATTCTATATTCGTTTTTTCCCAAACATAATTATCTCTCAGCGCCACTTCTCGATACAGTTTTCTTCTTATTTTTAAATAATCTATAAGATACACTACTAGCGACAAGAGACTACCAATTGTAACTCCTATCGCAGCTCCTAATATAGCCTCTTTCTTTAAACTATTTAATAGTACATATGTCAGACCTAATCCAACTATTAACCGTATAATTCCATCAACTAATTGTGCAATAGCTGGAGTCTGTGACTTCTCAAGACCTAAAAAGTAGCCTTTGAAGGCAGCTGATAATGCAACAAAAAATGGCGAAAATACAAGTCCTACCAATACAATATATGTCTCTTCTGGCCAAAACCACCCTACAAAAAAATCTGTGATGATCAACAATAATAGTGATAGCATCAAGCCACCAAAAAACATTATCACAAAAGTTAATTTAAATAATCTATGCGCTTCTCTTTCTCTATGATTTGCGATTTTTTCTGCAACTATTTTTGACAAAGCATATGGTATACCAGTCAATGCAATTGCAAGCATAGTCATATACAATGTATGTCCATAGTTAAATATCCCTATAGCTTCGGCTCCCACCATATTCGTAAGTGGTATCTTAAATAGGAAACCAACGCATTTAGCAACTATAGCAGATATCGCTAAAAAAATACTTCCTCTCAAAAACTTATTTTCTTTAATCACTTTTTTCTCCTAATCTACCCATTGCAACAAATTCGTTATTTGCGAATTTGTGTTCTATTCTAGTTTTATAATACCTTTTATTATATGCTTTTTCGCTAAAAATCTCAAATTTCTTTGACAACTCTTCTAATTTATATATAATAGTATAGAGTATTACAATATTATGTATTTTGAAGGAGTTTTTTATGAGTATTTTAACAGTAGAAAATCTAAGCCATGGTTTCGGAGACAGAGCTATATTCGAAGATGTCTCTTTTCGCTTATTAAAGGGAGAACATATCGGCTTAATAGGTGCAAATGGCGAAGGTAAATCAACATTTATGAATATAATAACGCGCAAACTACAACCTGATGAAGGGAAAATTCTTTGGGCAAAAAATGTACGTGTAGGATATTTAGATCAGCACACAGCTCTGAAACCAGAGCATACAATCAAAGATGTGCTAAAATCTGCATTTCAGTATTTATTAGATCTAGAAGTTGAAATGAATAATATCTGCGATAAAATGGGAGATGCTTCTCCTGAAGAACTTGAAGTTATGTTAGATGATTTGGGTACAATACAAGATACATTGACTAATAACGATTTTTATATCATTGATTCTAAAGTTGATGAAATTGCAAGAGGCTTAGGTCTTTCTGATGTTGGCTTAGACAAGTCAGTATCTGATTTAAGTGGTGGACAACGAACTAAAGTTTTATTAGCAAAGCTTCTTCTTGAAAAACCTGATATTCTTCTTTTAGATGAGCCTACTAACTATTTAGATGAACAACATATAGAGTGGCTAAAACGCTATTTACAGGAATACGACAACGCATTTATATTAATTTCTCACGATATTCCATTTTTAAACAGCGTAATAAACTTGATATATCACATGGAAAACAGG
>JAOAQY010000001.1 GCA_025210965.1 Tissierellales bacterium | reverse complement strand
GAGCCTAGTAGCATTATCTCTGTAAAACTGAGTCCCTTGCTCTCATAGTACAATACTATAATAAAATATATCAAAAATGATCTCTTCGATAGCATGTATAATTTATATAAATTTGCTGTATCTAATATTTTAGTTTTCATCCCTTTCCCCCATATAAATCCTCATTACATTCACAAAAATAAAGTGATCTGATACATTTCGCATTAGTCATCCATTTTTTATTTTAACATAGTTATTGAACTTCTGCCATTTTCACTTTAATTAATGCTCTTAATTTGACTTATTGGTGGACTTTGTAGCCTTTGGTAAAATTTATAATTCAAAATTCATCTCTATTCCAGACTGCATTTCCAATTCATCACCACCTAAAACATCTATAAATTCAGCTTCATCACGTATACTCTCTAATACCGAATAGTCATCTATAGGATTTCCATCTATATATAAATATTTCAGTGAGTCTAGTTTTTCCAAAAATGAAATATCTTTTATATTGTTATTCGTTAGTTCAAGCCTTTTTAGATCTTGTAAATTACCTATACAAGAAACATCTTCTATGTTGTTGTTACTTAAAGTGAGTGTCATCAGATGATCTAAATTTTTTAAACGTGATATATCCTTTATCTCATTTGCTTTTAGCATAAGTGTAAGCAATCCGTGTAAGTCTTCAAGACTTGAAATATCACTTATATCATTTCCATCTAGTGTAAGCATTATCAAATTTTTAAAATTAGCTATGCAAGATATATCTTTTATTTTATTACCTCCAAGAAATAAATTCGTCAAATGAGTCATATCACTAAGTGCATCTATATCTTGTATATTCATATTTTCTGCTCCAAGGCTATAGAGATCTAGCCCTGAAAGAGCACTTATATCCTCCACTTCATTTTCATTCATATATATGGTTTCTAAACTTTCAAGCTCCGATAGAACGCTTATGTCTTTAACTGAATTAAAATCAAAATACAAATCTTCTAACGTATTCATCCCGCGCAAAAAATCTATAGATTCTAGATTGCAATGACGTATAGCTAAACTTATTAATTGCTTCATATTAGAAAGGTCACTAAAATCGTCTATTTCATTTCTATCTAATTCTAGTATTTTTAAATTAGTCATATATTTTATTGGCCCTAATTTTTTGATATGAAATCCTGTTGCATCTAAATGCTCTATCAATTTTAAATCTGATTTTAGTACGTCTCCAAATGGCTTATCTACCTCGGCTCTCACCGCATCTTCGAGAAATACATTTTCAAACGCTACTACCTCAAATTTCTTATATCCCACAAAAATTACAGCTACGGCTACTATTAATAATGTTATGAATTTCATTTTATTTTTCACAAGATCACATCCTATTATTTTGTCTATAAATCTTTATTTATGAATTTTACTTCATATGGTATTTCTATATCGTATACTCCAAAATCATCTCTGTATGCATATCTCTTAGACAATACTCTGAGTTTGAACTCATCGTCTAGCCTACTATCTTTTTCAAGTAACTCTTTCATGCCTACATATAATTTGTATGCCTCTTTGCTTTTTTGTCTCAATTTAGGATTTAAATAGATATACTCCCCATAGCTTTTTAAATATTCTATTTCTCGATTGAAACTTTCGTTATCATAGGTTATCGCCTTATCAGTCTCATTTAGATACTGATACTTCAATCCCATTTTCTGTACTTCTATATCTTCATATGTTGAATCTTCATCATTTATAACCTCTAAATTCGGCAAATTAGGAAGTTTTACTTCATTTCTCACATTATTTCCGCTTATGACCAATCTCTCAAGATTTTCTAAACTTTCTAGAGCAGTAAAATCATTTATATAATTGTGATCTGCAAATATTATTCTTAGATTTTTAAATTTTGCTAATGCGCTTATATCGCTTATTTTGTTGTAACTTATGTATATTTCTTCTAAATTGTCCAAGTCAGATAGTTCATTTAGCTCTGTATCTGTAAGTTCATTTTTTGAAATATCTAATGATTTCAAACTTTTATTGTTATTTAGAGCTTTCAAATTGTCTGTGCAGGTTTCTACAAGTACTAATTTTTGTAAATTTGGCATTTTTTCTATATCTGCTAATCTCTCGACTAACATAGATTCTATATTTAGCGTTCTTATTTTCTTCAAGTCTTTTTTTGAAATATCTCCATCTCGTTTGCCTAGTATAGTCCTCACTTCTCTTTCTACGTTCATGCAACTCATTGAAATAGGTGCTTTTTCCTCATAATCTGCACTCTTTTCTATAGGAATAATAATTAGTACTATTATCGCTAATATGGCAAATATTGTTCTTTCTCTCATTATGTACACTCTCCTTTTTAATGTCCTTTATTCTACTCTAGCTGCCCATCCATGATCTTTGTATTTTACATTTTTTAGCTCAACAAATATTGGTATTTTAATTGGAATTTTCCTATTATCATTTTCTTCATTGTACTCATAATTTTCATAAGATTCTTCTACCGCTATAAAATCTATCTCATCATGTTCTTGCATGAATGTACGATAATATCTATATTCTTCACCTGCTTCCTCTAATCTATCTACTAAGAACCAAGATAAATCTTTTCTATTTTGCTCCTTTTTCATCTTATCAATTTTTTCATTTAGACCACTCTCCGTATAGTATTTTAGATCTCTGCCATATGATTTTGCAGTAAAGTTAAAATCCATAACATTTACTGTTTGTATATTTTTAGATCCTCTATCTAATCGAATGTCCATCTCCTTTCTATCACTTGATATCATTACGCTTATGACTATGATAAATCCTAGCACTAGTAATATTATATTTTTTGTCATTTAAACACCTCGTTTCTTATTAGATTATGTATTCAGTATAATACTTTTTAAGCCTATTTCAAAGTATATGTTTATTTTTTGCATTTATAGTTGCTATCATTTTTAACACTGCTGTTGAACCTTTTCTATTTACATGATAAAATAACTGTAGTTTTATATATAAATACATATTTTAGGAGGCAGTACACATGGAAGAATCAACTGAAATATCATTATCAAAATCGCCCGAAACTTTTTTTGAATTCAAACCAATAAAAAAAAG